>CAYRDV010000241.1:0-9598 GCA_964422885.1 uncultured Candidatus Sericytochromatia bacterium | reverse complement strand
TGGTTCAAAAATAATTAAAGAAGCTGGCGGTATGGTAATGGTTCAGGAGCCTGATACCGCTAAAGTGAACGGCATGCCTAGAAGCGCTATAATCAACAATATTGTGGACTACATACTTCCACCGGAAAAAATGCCTGAACAACTGATAAATTACTTAAAAAAATTTCCTTCAGCTGATACCGAAAAAAGCTCTGAATTTGAAAGAACAGATTTTATTGATAAAATATTTACCTTATTAAGAAATAAAACCGGAAATGATTTTTCCAGTTATAAAAAAAATACAATTGTCAGGCGTATCATGCGAAGGATGGTTGTTAATAAGCTCGAACAGCCTCAGGAATATATCCGGTTTTTACTGCAAAATCCAAATGAAATAGAAATCCTGTTTAAAGAACTACTTATCGGAGTAACAACTTTTTTCAGAGATTTTGAAGCTTTTGAAGAACTAAAAAAGAAAGTTCTTTCTCATTTATTGGCTAATAAACCACCCAGTGAGCCTATCAGAATTTGGGTACCGGGCTGCTCAACAGGAGAAGAAGCTTATTCATTGGCAATGGTACTTAAAGAATGCATGTATGAATCAAAATTGGTATTCACAGTTCAGATTTTTGCGACAGATATTGATAATGAAGCAATTGAAGCTGCCCGTTTGGGGATTTATCCTGAAAGTATTTCTTCAGATATTTCTCCTGAAAGGCTAAACAGGTTTTTTATCAAAAGAGATAACAATTACCAGGTAAGAAAAGAAATCAGAGAAATGATTATTTTTGCCTTACAAAATCTGGTAAAAGATCCTCCATTTTCCAAGCTTGATCTTATCAGTTGCAGAAATCTGCTTATTTATCTTGATGCAAGCCTGCAAAAAAAGCTTATTCCTCTTTTTCATTACCGCCTTAATCATGATGGAATACTTTTTTTGGGAACATCAGAAACCATAGGGGAGTTTTCAGATATTTTTAGTGTTATTGATCGTAAATGGAAAATTTTCAGAAAAAGAAATACTACATCTTATTCAAGAGCAATGGTTGATTTTTCCCTTTCTTCACTTTCCAGAAATAAAATAGAAATCAGGGAAACTAACTTAACCGAAAATAAAAAATTTAATATTAAGGAACTGACTGAAAAATTGCTTTTGGAAAGATATGCTCCTTCATGTGTTGTGATTAATGAAAAATGTGAGATTATTTATTTTCACGGCAAGACCGGAAAATATCTTGAACCTGCTTCAGGTGTAGCAAGCCTGAATATACTTGGAATGGCACGTCCAGGGCTAAAAAAACAGGTAGGCACAGGAATAAGAAGAGCTTTATCCCAAAAAAAAGAAATTATTTATAAATCTCTTAAGGTAAAAGTAAATGGTAGCGGAAAGTACCAGGAAGTTGATATGATAATCAAGCCTTTTACTGAACCGGAACAGGCTAATGGCCTGATAATTGTTATTTTTGAAGATATCGAACAAAAACAGCTTAGTGATACAGATAAAGATATAATTATTGAAAGAGAGCAAAATACCCAGCTTGTTGAGCTTGAGCATGAATTAAGTTCTACCAGGGAATATCTGCAAACAACTGTTGAAGAACTGGAAACATCCAATGAAGAACTTAAATCAACAAATGAAGAATTACAATCATCAAATGAAGAGTTACAGAGTACAAATGAAGAGCTTGAGACCTCAAAAGAAGAATTACAGGCAGTAAATGAAGAACTGATTACCCTTAATTCTGAACTTCAACTTAAAATTGATGAGCTTTCAGAAGCCAATAATGATATGTATAACCTCCTTGGTAGCACAAATATAGGGACAATTTTTCTGGATACTAATTTATGTATAAAACGCTTTACTCCACCAGTAACCAAAATTTTTAATCTGATTCAGGCTGATGTTGGGCGACCAATCAGTCATATTGCCTCAAACCTTTTATATGATGACCTTCTGGATAATGTTAACAATGTTCTGGATACCCTTTCATCAAAGGAAGATGATGTAATGACCAAAAATGACAATTATTATCATATGAAAATTACACCCTACCGTACTACTGAGAATGTAATTGATGGAGCCGTTATTACCTTTATTGAAATAACAATAAATAAAAAGATTGAGTCACAACTAAGTAACCTTTTACTTGTGGTGGAACAAAGCCCTACAATGGTCATGATTACAGATAGTTTTGGTAATATTGAATATGTAAATTCAAAGTTTACTAAAATTACCGGATATGAACCGGATGAAGTTATTGGTAAGAAGCCAAATATTCTTAAATCAAGCGAAACTTCTCCAGATATTTTTAGAAATTTATGGAAAACTATAATCTCAGGTAAAGAATGGGCAGGAGAATTCCGTAACCGTAAAAAGAATGGAGAGCTATACTGGGAATTATGTACAATTTATCCAATAAAAAACAAGCAAAATGAAATTACCCATTATGTTTCCATAAAGGAAGATCTTACTGAACGTAGAATAATTAATGATGAACTGCATAAATTACTTGAGAAACTTTGAGTTAATCACTTCGTTCCTGTAACAGATTTTTTTCAGGTTCTTTTACCAGCCAGGAAATAAGATTTCCCATTTCGGATATTGGTAGAATATGATCAACATCAACATTATCAATGGCACTTTGAGGCATACTTTCACAAACACTGTCGGAAGGCTCCTGAACCACCGTAATGCCACCACACTCTTTTACCGCCAGTAAACCGGCAGTACCGTCATTCAGGGCTCCGGTAAGGATCACGCCAATTACTCTTGGGCCATAGTATACTGCTGCTGATCTGAAAAGTGGATCAATTGCGGGTCTTACTCTGTTTTCTTTGGGACCATGGATTAATTTGATATTATCTTTTTTAAGCAACAAATGATTGTCAGGAGGTGCTACATAAACACAACCCTTTTCAATTTTTGCATTGTTTACAGCCTCAACTACCTTTATTTTTCCAGCTTTTGAGAGGATACTGGTTAGGAATCCTGGAGAAAGAGGTGAAATATGCTGAACAATAAAAACGGACGCAGCCAGGTTCTCTGGCAAATCTTTGATTAACCTGGATAGAGCTTCAATTCCGCCTGTGGATGCTCCAATTACTACTATATCATGATCATGGCCTGTCATTATTCACCTTTTCGTTAGTGATTTCAAATATTAAAATACCTCTATTAATATTTTATCTTTCTTTGCTTATGATATAATTTCATTCTAAATTTTTAGTTTTGGTTTTAAAGTAATGCCAAATAAAAAAAACAAACTTTTTCAAAAGACTAATTTTGAAAAAGTCTTACGTGAGCGTGCGGAACAAATTTTAAAAGATAAAAACCTTTCTCTTGATCATTTATCAGATGAAAATATCTATTATTTATTCCATGAGCTTGACGTTTACCAGGTTGAGCTGGAAATACAGAATGAGGAGCTACGTAATTCTCAGGCAAGGCTCGAAGAAGCTAAGGCTCTTTATGAAGAATTATACGATTTTGCCCCTGTAGGTTATTTTACTTTTAATAAAAAAGGAACCATTGAAAATGTAAATTTAACTGGTGCTGGAATTTTAGGGCTAGAAAAAACAAAATTAATTGGTCAACCATTCCATAAATTTATTTGTAAAGAAGATCAGGATATTTTTTATTTACATTTAAAACAGGTTTTTAAGCCTGATATTTCCAATCAAAGATGCGAATTAAAAATTGTTGATAAAGAAGGTAAGAACTTCTGTGCCAGACTTGAAAGTGTTCCTGTAAAAAATCAGGAAAACAATTTTTTTCAGTGCCGTACAGTAATTATTGATATAACGTAGCAAAACACGATCAGGGCGAATTAAATTTTTAATTTCCTGCTTTTGAACTCGCCCCTAATTTGTTTGTCAGCGTTTCGGCGTTAAGAGCTTAATGGTTTCCATCTGAATCAGACCGTCTTTAAGAACAGAGTCAACTTTTACCAACTCTCCGATTTTTGCAGTACAATTACCAAAAATATTTACAATGTATTCCTTTTTAGCAATCCCGCTCCAGATAGAAATGGTAAAGTGGTCATTACTGATAAACTTTACCGTTCCAATTGCTTCTATAAAACCTTGTTTTGGCAGCTCTTTTCTAAAATTGGATATTTTTATAAATGGCGGATCATTTGCTTCTAACTTTAGAATCTTCATACCTTTGAGTGTAATAGTTGGGTAAAAAGTAAATTTTAAGGTTTTACCAACATATTTTGATAAGGGATATCTTTTTTGCATAACGGGTGTTCTGTTTTCTTTCATAGGATATTTAACCCCTTCAATCTCAACAACTCCGTTTCCTTTTTCATTTGCTTCAAGTATTGTTCCTTCAGCCATCCCAAGAGATCTCTGAAATGAAGGTAGTGACACATTAACAGGAACAGGGAAGAGAGTTTCTATTTTTTCCTCACCCCACATGATAAAATTTTGGGTTTCGGTTTTTTGTCTGGGAGAACTTTTATTAAATTTGGATGGTGGCCTGCCTCCGCCACTGTTATAAGGCCTTCTTTCACCATAACCGCCACGATTCTGATCTCCGTAATTAGATCTTCTTTCTCCATAATTGCCTCTGTTTTGATCCCCATAAGGACGGGATTCTCCCCGATTTTGATCATTGTAGTTGCGGCCTTCACTTCTTCCTTGATCCCCCTGGCCAGATCTACCATCACTATAGTTACCTTTACCCTGGTCTCCATAGTTTGAACGACCTTCACCCGTATTCTGATTATAAGGCTTCATTTCGGAAGCATTATTATCATTTTTCTGGTCCATCTCTTTACACCTCATCATTATTACTTATATAAGAATACAATATTTGCTACTTTGTGACTACCCATGAATTTTTGCTTTGATTCGGGTAAACACATAGGTTTACCCTGATAACACCAATATATATATTTGGAGCCTGTACTTTTACTTCTAACCTCTTACTTCGTATCCTTTTTGATTAAGCGTACCCATTATATTATTTTGTAGTTCCTTGATTTCATTTGATTCTAATGTTCTCTCATTTGAATAAAAATTTATTGTAAAGGCAAAACTTTTCTTATTTTCCGGTAAATTTTTACCTTCATAGATATCAAATAATTCAATATTTCTAATAAGCTGTTTATTAACCTTTTCTATTGTTTTTTGGACATCAGAAACTAATGTTTTTTTATCAACTAAAACACTTATATCAAAAGGAACATGTGGATATTTTGGTAATTCTTTGAATTTTTCCTTCTTTTTGTTAACTTTTAATAATGATTCAATATCAATATATAGAATACCAACTCTTGCATTAATATCAAATTTCTGAAGAACACGTGGATGTATTTCTGAAACAGTACCAAAAACCAATCTTCTTTGAGCAAGAATACCAAGACGGGATGGGTGATAAAATGGTTCAACTATATCTTCTTCAGCAGCTAATCTTAATTCAAAATCAGTAATTCCTACCTTTTCTAATAGTGAAAAAGCAGCACCTTTTGCTTTATAAAAAATTTCTTTTTCTGGTTTTCTATCTACACATACTGCACATAAATACTCTTTTTCAGTATTACTATCCTGGATAAAAATTTTGCCTAATTCATAGAAATTAAAAGCTGAATAATTTCTAATATTTTTGGCAACAGATTCAAGCATATTTGGTACTAAGCTGGTTCTAAGATATTCCTGTTCCTGAGAAAGTGGATTCCTAAGCTTAATATGATTATCAGGGTTTAAGCCCAGATTCAGTATTTGCTGAGTTCCATTAAATGAATAATTATATAGTTCCTTAAAGCCAAAACCGAATGAAAAAATATTTCTGAGCTGCTTTCGTAAGATATGAACAGGCTCTTCCTGTAATGGTTTTACATCAAGTTTAGGAGCTACAGGCGTAATATTATCATACCCATAAACCCGGCCTATTTCTTCAACAATGTCTTCAGGTATACCAATATCTTTGGTTGCCCGGTAAGATGGTACTTTTAACCTATAATTTTCCAGATTCGTTTCTTCTACAGTAAAACCAAGGTCTTTTAAGGTTTTTTCGACAAATATTTTTTCAAGATTAGTACCAAGTCTTTTATTAATAAATTCAAGGCTTACTTCAACAAATACCGGTTCCTTTTTTGAATAATCAATATCACATAAATTACTTATGACTCGCAACTCAGAGCAGGTTTCCTTTAGTATTTGGTAGAATCTTGAAATAGCCTGAACGGTCATTTCAGGGTCAATACTTTTTTCAAATCTGGCAGATGCTTCTGTTCTTAAACCTAATTTTAAAGCTGTTGTTCTGACACTTGAGGCATTAAAATTAGCTGATTCAAGTATTACAAATGTTGTATTCTGATCTACCTCACTATTTTCATTTCCCATTACACCAGCCAGGGCAATCGGTTTATCTGTATCAGCAATAACCAGCATATCAGTAGTTAAATTTCTTTCTATACCATCAAGGGTGATTAGTGTTTCCCTTTCTCTGGCTTTTCTGATGATAATTTCTTTACTGTTTAATTTGTTTCCGTCAAATGAATGCATTGGCTGACCCAGCTCAAACATGACATAATTAGTGGCATCTACGACATTATTAATTGGTTTGCTGCCAATATTTATCAATCTTTTTTGTAACCATTCCGGTGAAGGCTTAATTTGGATATTGTCAAAGGCCATTGCTGAGTATCTTGGACATAAAGATGGTTCTTCAACTGTTACCTTGATTTCTATCTTTTGTTCATTTGTTTGAGGAATTGGAAAATTAAGAGGCTTAAATTCCTTTTTTAAAATTGCCGCAAACTCACGCCCCAGCCCATAATGCCCCCAGAGATC
Source organism: uncultured Candidatus Sericytochromatia bacterium (assembly GCA_964422885.1). Lineage (GTDB taxonomy): Bacteria > Cyanobacteriota > Sericytochromatia > UBA7694 > JACMQJ01 > CAYRDV01. The sequence goes on along the minus strand of CAYRDV010000241.1, from coordinate 2,818 downwards.
AGGCCTGTGAGTCAGTGATTTATTATCTATATCTATTATATAATCATCTTTCCCGGAAATTTCGGCAAAAGATTTTCCTATTTCTGTCGTTTCAGGTAGAATTAATATTCCTTCGGCATCCGTACTTACACCTAATTCATTACCGGAGCAAAGCATACCGAAGCTTTCAACCCCTCTTTTATTAGAAACTTTTATTTTAAAATCACCGGGCAATACAGCTCCGACTTCAGCTAGTGGTACTATCTGCCCTACAGCGATATTTCTGGCACCACAGACAACCTGTAAAATTTCTTTGCCATTATTTATTTTTGTCACCTGTAACTTATCAGCATCAGGATGAGGGCTAATTTCCAGTATTTTTGCGGTAACAACGTTATTAAAGGCTGCTCCAAGGTTTTCAACTCCTTCAATTTCAGCCGAAGCCATCGTAAATTTTAAGCCTATTTCCTCAGGTTTTTCATTTACCAAATCCACATAATCTTTAAGCCAGTTTAATGATATTTTCATCGTATTTCCTTAAATATATAACTTTTAGTGACAGTTTAACTCACCCCTAAATCCCCTCTCTCTGTCCTTTTAGTCCACATAGAGGGGACTTGAAGATACATCCCCCTTACCCCCTTCCTTTTGGCGTTAGACAAAGGGAAGGGGTTAGGGGATGGGTTAAAAACTTAATTCCTCACTTCTTATCTCACATTATAAACAATATCTGTTTGCTACCCAACCCCTTTAAGGGCAAAAAAAAACTCCGGCATTACCGGAGTTTTTTTTCATATTTTACTCATCAATAAAAGATTTTACTGGTTCTGCTTTACCTTCAACAGGTTTCGGAGGAACTGCAATTTTATCTCCGGTATATATCTGATTTGGATTATTAATAATATCAGAGTTAATTTTTACTGTTTTTTCAACAAATTTAGTTACATCTCCAGGTTTTGCATCTTTACCAAGTGTAGCTTTGGCAATACTTTCCAGTGTGTCACCATCTTTAATAACATAAGATTTATTGTTTGGTAAACCTATAGCAGCACCCACAAGACCACCAAGCAGAGCTCCTGCGCCTATCGCTGTACCAGCTAAAGCTGCGGCTCCCAATGCTATTTTTCCTCCAGGAGGTAAATTTTCCGGATGGGTAATTGCTTCTTTTATATCAGCAACTATTGCTGCATTAGATACACGATGGCCTATTGGCTGGGATGGTTGCGGAGGAAAAGCTGGTTGGGGAACTGGTTTAAAAGCTAAATCACTCATTAATTTTTACCTCATAAAATTTTCGATTAAATCCATTATACCCTTTTTAAATTTGCTTAAACAAGATTACTTGTATTTACATTGCTGGAAATATTGCATATCGTTATAAGTAAAAAATGATATTGGGGAACAAAGATTGAAGAAAGTTATTGTAATCGGTGCAGGGGCAGCAGGTCTGGTCAGTGCAATATTTGCGGCTAAATCAGGGGCAGATGTAACTATTCTGGAACGAACCAGAATGTCAGGCAAAAAGATTCTGATTTCCGGTGGTACAAGATGTAATGTTTTACCTGTGGTTATGAATTATGATGATTACTTTACCAATTCTTCGGTTAACCTGATGAAAAATATTTTTAAATCATGGTCTCTTGATGCCTGTTATAAATGGTTTAGCCAGGAAATAGGCTTAAAAATGGTAACGGAAGAAAAATCAAATAAATGGTTTCCTGCCAGTAATTCTGCGATGGAAGTGAGAGATTTACTGGTAAAAAAAGCGGAAAACTGTGGTGTAGATTTTATTTATAATTTCCCTGTGCAATCTCTTGAAAAAAAAGGAAATAGCTGGCTAATCAAAAGTACTGATGGGAATAGCTATATTGCTGATAATATCATAGTTGCAACTGGTGGTTTATCTTTACCTGAGATTGGTACTGATGGTATGGGACATTCATTTTTAAAAAAGCTGGGACATAATATTAATAAGACATACCCGGCATTGACTCCGTTAAAAGGGCCACATCCTGGTAATGCACCAATCCCCGGTGTTTCTCTTGATGTGGAACTAACAGTGAAATTAAATTCTAAAAAGAAAATAAAAGCTCAAAGGACAGGATTTCTTTTTACTCATAAAGGTTATAGTGGTCCGGCAATTCTTGATCTTTCCCATTATGCTGTTCAGGCACTTGAGCAAAACACAGAAAAACCTGAATTTATAATAAACTGGACTGGTTTTGAAGAAGAAAAATGGAAAGAAATATTTTCTTTAGGAAAAGGCTCTATTTTTAATAAATTAAGGGAATATTTGCCGAATCGTCTTTCTGAATCATTATGTAAAGAAGCTGGTTTAACCGAAAGAAAACTTTCTGAATTAAAAAAAGAAGAAAGAAACAAAATAATAAAGCTACTTATTGAATATAAGTTACCCTATAACGGGCATGAAGGGTATCGGAAAGCAGAAGTAACAGGTGGGGGCATACCTCTGGAAGAAATTGATACAGCTACTCTGGAAAGTAAAATTGTTCCCGGATTGTATTTATGTGGTGAAATAATAGATGTATTTGGACGTATTGGTGGTTTTAATTTTTACTGGGCTTGGCTTACCGGAAGACTTTCAGGTATCTCTGCGGCTAAATAAAACTATTTGAAAATTATACTCTAAATGCCACAATTTTAAAGTCTTTAAAGTATCTTCAACATTATCAAAACTTTGAGTTTTACCTTCTTTATGTTCTTTTATTGATTTTAATAAATATTTATTTTTCGATTGAACGATTCTTGGTAGTATTTCGATTACTGATTATTTTTTTAGGTTAAAAATATTTTCCTTTCGCAAATGTGAACTACCAAA
>CAYRDV010000240.1:0-9604 GCA_964422885.1 uncultured Candidatus Sericytochromatia bacterium | reverse complement strand
TAGACCTCCGCAATCCTGGCAATATTTGCCCCAACTTTCAGTTCAGCACTGACACTGGCCTTATCACCTTTTTTACTTAGCATTGCCCCAAGTGCGGTCCTGACAGCTGTATAGCTCATACCTCCACTAAAGGAAATATCTTTTCCTGTATTTTCCATTACAGAGCGAGCTTCTCTGTCTATATCGGCATTCTGTTGAATATTATTCATTTCATTCAGAATTCCCTTTGTGGCATTTAATAATGCCTGGGTATTATCAGCCTTCTTTTTAAGACTAAGGAATTCCCTGTAATCTTTTTTGGCTTGCGGTGATATTTTTTCATTAATATCCCTGGCTAATTTTTCCTGTTCCTGTGATTTACTAAGTAAAGAAATTTTCAGCTCTGTAATGGATGAAGTTATTTTTTCCTTTTCTTTTTGGTCATCTGAATTTTCAAATTGCTGATGAAGTTTTAGTAATTCATCCTGAATCCGGGCCATTTCAGAATCACCATTCATATACTGTTCAGTCAGGCTTCCTGATTCAGTATTATTTTTTATTTTGTTTTCCAAATTGTTTATTAAGCCGTTCAAATTTTTAAGGTCTCTTTCCAGTTGTTTTGCATTTGCTTCGGTTTTATATTTGTACTCTTTAACAATTTCTACCCCTTTCTGAAGCTTATTTTTGTCTTGAGACTGGTTTAATAAGATTAATTTTCCTTTTAAAATATCATTATCTATTGAATTTTTTAAGCTATATGTTTTTTCTGTAGAATACATATATGACTGGTTATTTATATCCTTGTAAAGCTTCTCCATGTTAGAAACAATAGTAGTTATATTATTTACATTGAGAACTTTTTTATCTAATTCTGTTTCAAAACTCAAATGATTTTTATCAAAAGCGGCAAAGTTATTTAAATAACGTAAATTTATGTCATCAGAAGAAGGATTCTCTGGAATACCCTTAATAAAAAAGTTTTGCTTATTTAAATCAGAAACAAGTTTTAAAATTTTTTCCTTGTCAGCCTCAGAATTTCCATTAAGAATTTCTTCTGCAGCTTTAAAAACAATTTCCTGTTGTTGCTGAGCCTGCATATATTTTATTAATTTTGGTGAGTTTTCAAGATTCATTCCTCCTGTTACCAGAGAGTCAAAAACTTTACACATAATCCTGTCTCTGAGCATTTCAGGTTTGTCATTGGAAATAAATATTTCATCAAGAGTTTTCTCAGTAAATAATTTAAGACTTTCTTCAAGTAAACCTCCTTGTAAGACCTGCTGGGCATTTACCCGGTTATTAGAAAAAGTATCTGTACCATTAAAAAATTTAAGAATAGTATTTTTGGTTGTTTCCGGTAATTTAAGAAAATCTTTACTGCTAAAGGTATTGAGTAATTCGTCATGTAACTCCGGTCCTAATGCAGAATAACGCAATGTTTGGAGTAATTTTTGTTTGAAATCGTCAGTGAGTTGATTTAATTCCGGTTTTTTTACAATAGCACTTAAATTTTTATTTAGACTTGTTATATCCACGACCTGGTAGCCTTCTTTAAAAGATAGCTTGTCATTCAGAATTTTATCCAAAACACCCATTCTGATTTTAGGATCAGGTAAAACAGATTTTAGTAAATCATAGTCAAGTTTTTCTACCTTTTCAGCAACGGGAAAAGCATACTGGTTTTGCTGAAGATAGTTAAATATTTTTTCCTTTTCTTCGTTACTTGATTTCTGGAAAAATGAATTATTAATTGAGCGGAATAAATATATATCAAGTTCTTTAGTATTAATGTTTCCAAGCTTTTCAACATAAGGCATAGCATTATAAAGGTTATTAAGAGTGGTTTTCATATCTTTAAATGATTCTACAACCCCAGTTTGATAATAAATATTATTTAATTTATTTACTATTTTGGTAAAATTATCATTTCCTACGGTTTTTTGAAATTCATTTAGAGCATTAATATTTTTTGGATTAAAAGCTCCTTCTTTTTCTCCTTTTGCAGCTGAATTTACTTTTAACATAAAATTAGCAGCATCTTCAGGCAGTTCCATAAAAGCTTTATAGGAATCATAAGTAAGAGAATTACCCAGATAATTACGTTTATAGTTGTCAGCCAAGCTATCTAAATTTTTTAAAACAGTTTTATCAGCCTCAGATAATTTTTTATAATCATCTGGTGAAAAGATACTAAATAATCTTTCTCCTTTACTAATAGCAATAATTTTAAGCCCATCTTCCTTTATTTTTTTTATATTAGGCGGATTAGTTTTTAGTAAGCTTTCCAGATAATTATTTGAAACAGTAGAAAGACCCTCAAAAATATTTTTATTATTAAGACCTGAAAGTTTTACTAAAATATCTATATCTTGGGAACTTTGCTTATTATGTCTGAGGATTTCCGAACCGATTCTTACAGTAGATTCCTTTAGAATTTCTGCTAAAACATTTGGCGGGATTTTGGCAAGACCTTTTTCCCCTATTTGTTTTAATGCCCATAATTCTTTTGGTTCCAAATTACCATTTTTAAAAAAGCTCAATATTATTCCTTTAGCTTCATCTCTTATTTGCCTGTTCTGATAGGTCTCCACCTGGGAAGGATTCCAGTTTCCTTTGCTCTGCACTCTTTTAGTGACATAATCCAGCAATTTCTGGCCCTGCTCAATATCTTTTGTGGTAAAAGCAATATCAGGGTGTTGTTTTACATTCTTTAGTTCTTCAACTACTTTTTCATCGCTCTGTTTGTCTGCAAATACAGGAAGAATATAACTAAAGCCATCGTCTAGTTTAGGATTAAAATCAATCTGGCTGCCTTTTATGGCATCCTGGACTTTATTTAAAAATTTAGGTTCAATTTCACTGTTTAGCAAAAGTTTTTTAAATAAATCTTTTGTATTTGGGTCATCAGTTTCTAATGTCCTTTTTATAAAGGTTAAAACCTCCGGCTTTTTGGTAGCATATGGAGTATTATCTAGAATTTTTAAATTTGAATTCAACTCTTCTGTTTTATCAGAAGAGTTGAATGCTCTTTCAACTCCTTCAAAAGTATCTTTCAAGGTTTGATTTATGTTCACAGTCTTAAGTTCTTTTATTTCGCCATTAGCATAAAGAAAAACATTTTTACCATTTAATTTAGAAAAATCCGTATCCGGATTAGCCAAATCATATGCTTTAAAGCCATCATCCTCTTTAACAATCATTAAGCTTAGATTTTTTTGTAAATTTGCTCCATAATAGGCCATATTAATGGGTATGTCTTGTTTAAGAACTGAGTTAAGAACCGATGAATTTGAGTTTTTTACCAAATCACCTACTTTAAAATTAACAAGAGTATCACCATTCAGTTGCTGAATAAAACTATTGAGGTTATAGAGGATAGAAGAATCTGTTTTACCGTTTTTATTTAATTCAAGATATTTGTCTTTTAATTGATTAATTACCCCTTCTGTTTGCCCTGATTTTAACTTTAAAACTAAAGAACGTGAGGTATTCTGAATACTTAAATAGGCATTTTGTGTATTGCCAGGATTTTTTAAAAATGTTCTTAAATCAAGTGTTTTAACCTGCCCATCATCGGTCTTTATAATTACTTCACTTTCAGATGTTTTATTTGATTTACGTAATTCAGCAACAATTTCTTTATCATCAGGAAGTGGATCTAGAGCAACAAGAGATATTAATTCATTCGATTCTCTAATAATCTTTCTGTCATTATTTATACTTTCCTGTACTTTTTTTGATAGTGGTTCATAAGTTTTTTTGAACTGCTCAATAAGCTCTTTATTATTTCCTGCTTTGATAGAATAGAGGGCCTTATTCAGAGCATTTTTCAATGCTTCCTTATTTAGAACTGGCAGCTCAATAACAACTGATTCACCATTTTCAAGATCAAAACTTACATAAGAATTTGAGCTTGAATTTGATGTTTTTATCTCTGTTTTTCCGGAAATAAAATCTTCGACATTAATTGTTTCCAGATTACCCTGGTTAGTTTTTATGATAATTTCGCTACCGGAAATTTCATTAGATTTATTTAGAGCCTGAGCTAAATCTTCAGCTTGTTTTTGAGTATTTTTATTTGAACTGTTTAATGAATTATCTAAAGATTTTTTTGCTGATTTCTCGATAAATCTTAAATTATTATTTAAATTAACACACATAATCTAAACCCTTGCTTTTTTTATTTCATTTACAAAATCAAGAACAAAGTCGCTTTTTGAAATATTATAGGTAATATCCAAAAAATATAATGCCTTTTGATAATTTTTGACCAAAGTATATAAATATGCTAAACCAAAATAGGCATCAGCACTTTCTCTTTGATGATTAACAGCATCTAAAAAGTAGTCAAGAGCTTTTTGTAAATGCCTGGGATCATGTAAATTATTTTCCAGAGATTTATTGATACAAGAATAACCTAAAGCAACATATTTTTCATAAACAGTTTTGTTCTTTAGAGATACTACCCCGGATTCCTGTCCAGCGTTTTCATTTATTTGCTGTTGAATATCACGAACTGTTTCAGTTAATTTTGAGCCAAAATGGATATTCTTTTTAAACTCAAATTTAAATGCAGTATCAAATTCTTCTTCAATATCTTCTGACATAGTAAAAGATTAAAAGGCCTTTAAGTATTATTATTTAATAGTTATATTAATTTTTTTGAGAAACTTACTATAAAAAAGAAAAAACCAGAGGTTTGTCCTCTGGTTTTCTACTTTAATTTAATTATTATTTTAGAGCGCCTGCAACGTTTATTCTACCTGCACCATAATATTTATCCCAACCTTTATCACCAAGATCATCAGCGCTTTTTTCAATTTTAGCTCTAACTTCTTCAGCTTTTAAAGCAGGAAACTTTGATCTTACAAGAGCAGCTACACCAGCTACACCAGGAGTTGACATTGAGGTTCCTGAGATACTTCCATATTCTTTACCAGGCATTCCTGTATCATACAGAGGGAATGTTGAAAGGATATTTACACCAGGGGCAGATATTGAATTATGTGCTCCATATTGTGAAAAAGATGCTCTTTTATCGCTGGAATCTGTAGCAGCTACTGCCATTACACCTTTGATTGCTGCAGGATAACTTGGTTTTTCATTACCACTGTTACCCATAGCTGCAATTACGATTACATCATTTTTAATTGCAAGAGCTACAGCTTCATCAAGAGCTTTTGAAGATGAAGGGCCACCCAGGCTCATACTCAAAACTTTAGCACCATGTGTACCAGCCCATACTATACCTTCAGCTACACTTTCATATGTTCCTGAACCATTTGCATCAAGTACTCTTACTGCCTGAATTTTTACATTAGGAGCAAAGCCAACAACACCAATCTTATTATTTCCGGTTGCGGCAGCAATACCAGCACAATGTGTTCCGTGTCCCTGGGGATCTTTATAGGCTGAATCCGGGGTGTTTGGATTGTACACATCAAAACCTGGAACAATCTTATCTTTAAGTTCAGGATGAGTGCCATCAACACCAGTATCAACAATTGCCACGACTAAATCAGAATTTCCCTGACTAAGTTTCCATCCTTCAACTGAATTGGAAACTTTATGAGCATACTGCTTCGCAAACATTGGATCATTAGGGAATGAATCATCAAGGCTGACAATATTTTCCTGTAAAGGTTTTGCATCCAGGTAGCTAAGGGTCATTATTCTGTTTTGCTCAATCCAATCAATCTTACCTTTTAAAGATGATTGTAATGAACTTATTGAAACTTTTCCTGTATCTTTCATTTTGATTAAGTGCATTCCGGTGTTACCAATTTCTTTTACTTTGGTTGCATTTACGCTGGAAATAGCGGTATCTGAATCAGAATTAGCTTTAAACTTAACGATATATTCTCCAGGAATTATCTGTCCATTTTTTTTCGCAACAGAAGCAATATCTACAACTGGTCTTGAAATACTATTATCAAAACCTGCTTCCAAATTACTGTCTATTCTTGCTGTTCCGCAACTTACAACTGATAATGACAAAGTTGTCAGTGTTGCTAAGGAAATTACTTTTTTAAAATTCATTTATAGATTCCCCTCTGTAGTTTAACTTTTTCTTATACTGGTGATAATTATAGGTTAAACAATTCATAATATGCTTAATGTTTACATAACTTAATAATAAAATACTTATGGCATGTTATCATTTTTTAGGAAAGTATAAAAAATGATTCCCCACTTTGTGGGATCCATGATTTGGAGTACCAAGTCAAGTTAACACATTTTTACGGAACGGTCAAGTCTGTTCCATACATTGGTTTTTTATGAGGTAAACAGTGGATCAAACGTTTATATCAGAGGCAGAGTTTTTAAAAAATGATATTGTAAACTTTACCCAAAAGCTGATTCAGACACCAAGTCTAAGTGGGAATGAAGGTCATCTTGCCGAATTAATCCTTGCCGAATTACAGAAGCTAAATTATGATGAGGCCTTTATTGATGAAATAGGTAATGTAATTGGAATTATCTATGGTAAGGAATCAGATTTTAATATTCTCTTTTCGTCACATATGGATCATAATGAGCCTGGTGATTTTAGCTTATGGACACATGAACCATACAGTGGTGATAAAGACAATGACTCAATATATGGTATAGGAGCAAGTGATGCTAAGGGAGCAATTGCCAGCCAGATTTACGGTGGAGTAATTTTAAAAAAAACAAAAAAACTGAACAGAGGGAATTATATTGTTGCTTTTGCGGTTCAGGAAAGTTCTGCAGCTTGTTTTGGAACAAGGCATCTTTATGAAAATACCTTAAAGGAAAGAAACCTTCCAGTTAATTTTGTGGTGCTTGGTAATGCCACTTCGATGAATATTTATCTTGGTCAGCGGGGTAAGGCTGAGTTTGAACTTACGGTTTATGGAAGGACAAATCATAGTATTGTTCCCTGGCTTGGGATAAATGCGATTCATAAAATTTTGCCAGTGATAAAAGCGATTGAAGATTTAACTGATACTCTTCCATCTCATCCAATGCTTGATGAATCTACTCTGGCAATCACTAATATCAAAACATTACCTGATCGGTCAAATGCAATTCCTGACAGATGTATTCTAAAAATTGACCGGAGATTTTTTCCCAGTGAACCTCTTGATGAAGTAAAAGGTCAGATTCAGGCAATTATTGATCGAATTGCCGGAGATGATCATACTTTCCGGGCTACTTTAAAGCTTGTAAGTTCAAAATATACTTCATATAAAGGCTATAGTGAAGTTTTACCTAAACTGATGCTACCCTTTTTAACGGATGAAGATAACTATTTAATCCAAAAGATTTATCCTTTCCTAAAAAAATTACAGGAAAATGTAAATATGGGCACCTGGTATTTTAATACTGATGGCGGTTATCCTTCAAGTGTGCTTAAGATCCCGACAATTGGTTATGCACCCGGAGAGGAAAAATATTACAATACGCCTTATGAAAAGGTTAGTATTAATAATCTGGTTACCTGTGCAGCTGGTAATGCAACCATTTATTCAACCTTAACAACTTAACATTTAAATTATTGTTAAGTTGTTAGTTTTAAGCGCTATTTTAGGTAAATTTTTTAGATATTAGCCTATAAATAATTTATCTAGCAAATATATAGTATGAGGATTAATAATGGCTCCTGTAAATGGGCTAAACTCTAACGGGACAGAGCTTTTTGAAACTTTGTCTTTTCAAACTAAAACAACAGTAAAGATAGCTCCGGCGGAAAAACCTGTTACCAGTTATAACAAGACAGATGAAGATCAGACAGAAAATTTAGCTGAAGGAAAAGCTTCACAGACAGGTATAAACTTTGTAGATAATAGTGAGGAATTACCGCCAACACCTCCTGAAGAAAATAGTGATGATGATTTAACTCCCTTACTTGAAATTGAAGCAGGTAATCCAAATCCTTTGGAAGAAGAACCAAATATAAATGAGGATGAAGCAAAGGTGCTTTCAGATCCAGAAATATTAGTTGATGAAGTAACAAGAAATCATTCTATCGGTAAAGCTGTAATAACTGCTGAAAATGCGCTTGTAACCAGTTCCGGGGAACGTATATTAACTAGTGTTGTGAAAAATGCTACGGAAAAAGAAGTAGTCAAAGCTTTGAATGAAGTTACCATTAAAAGTAAAGAGGGTCTTAAAGCAAAAGGTCTAACCAAGATTGGTGAGGATTTTGCAAAAGGTGCTGCCAGAAAAACAACAGTTGAATTTGTAGATAAATCTGCTATTGGCGCTCTTAGAGCAGGAACAGAAACAGGCACTAAAACTACGCTAAAAGCTCTTGAAGAAACAGGAAAATTGGGTAAAGGAGTTGTTAGCCAGACAGGTTTTTCAGGAATAAAAGCAGTTGCAAAATCTGAAGGTGGGATTGTAAAAGGTCTTACTAAAAGTGGACAGGAAGCAACTGAAGTTATTGTCAAAACCATTGGCGAAAAAGGAGTTATTAAAGGCTCTGCTGATATTATGAGTAAAACGTCTGTTGGAGTCGGAGAAAAAATTCTCCAAAAAGGAATTGAGTCTGGCGCAAAATCAGGTGTTGAAAAAGTAATAACAAAAGGTGGAGAAGAATTATTAGCCAGAGTTGCTGAAAAAGGCCTGGAAAAAACAGTTGCCAAGTCTGTTAGTGTGGGTACCCTGAAAGCTGCCGAAAAAGGTACAGTAAAATTTGCTGCCAGGGCAGGAAAGTTTATTCCGGCTGTTACTACAACAGTTAATTTGGGAATTACTGCCTGGGATGCAAACGATGCAATGCACAAATGGAATGATATGAATGTCAGTAACGCAAGTAAAGCTCTGGCCTGGACTACAGTTGGTCTGGATATTGTATCTACTGTAGCGGATGTTTCCGGTAAAGGTTCTCCTGTAAGTTGGGCTGCTACTGGTTTAAGCATTGGTACAAGTGTGCTATCTGATTATTTAAAATAATTTAATCCAAAAAAAAAGCTGGAGCTAAGCTCCAGCTTTTTTTTTACTAACTTTTAAAAGGTTGGTTTTTTATCACTTTTGAGGAACTGCAACTTTCCTGCATTGTTTACAACTTTAAACCCATCAAGGATATTGGATGTAGCAAACGCATACATTGCTCTTGCTGCTTCCAGTGCATGTCTGGCAAGGTTAAATATACCAACTACTGCGGTTATTCTCTGAAGAATAGCATCTGTTAAATTTAATCCTGCTGCTACTAATAATTCTCTTAATAAAGCACCATTCTTTTCTAAAAGAGATTTGATTGTTCCACTTAAGATTAACTTAAATGCTCTTCCGTACTCTTTAAGTCTGAAGTGATTTACGATACCGAGAATATCAAGTCCGGTTACAAGTTTCATTAATCCAACATGATAAACTTTATTTACGTTAAAACCTGTGATTATTGAGATTACAGGTGATACGAAATCACTCATCATGGATTGAGCTATAGGCATACCATATTTCATTTTTTCCTGCTGATTGAAATTAGGCCATTTTTCTTTGAATTCTTTCATGTCTTTCAGACCCATACCAATTACTTCAACTGAAGCCATAGGTATCTGAATATCATAACCACCTGTTTTTACATAAGGTCTTCTTCCGATTGCAACATTATAAATATCTATAATGTAATGATCAGAGAGAATCGTTTCTTTATAAA
>CAYRDV010000239.1:5016-9627 GCA_964422885.1 uncultured Candidatus Sericytochromatia bacterium | reverse complement strand
CCAGAGGCCGTTTTGAACTATTTTTGAACCCTCTACCATTTTTTAATGCACCCTGGTATATGAATTGTATTTACCAGAAGAAATTAAATCTGCTGGATGTGAAGTGATAAGAAACTTAGATAATTTGCCTGAGCTGAAAGAAAAAGATTCAGATAAAATAAAACTTGAAATTATTGAAAAAGTGTATAAAGAATTATCAATTCCTAAACATCCTGTAAATCAAGCTATGTTTAAAATGGATACAGTAGAAGAAATAAGAATAATTGAAGGTAAGCAATGAAGTGGATTACAGAAATCTCAATAGATAATTATCGGGCTTTTGGAAAGAAAGAAACTATTAATATTACTGAAGGTAATCATTTATTAATTTATGGTGAAAATGGAAGCGGTAAGTCTTCAATATATAATGCTTTAAAAGATTTTTTTGCATCTTCGTTTACAAACTCAGGAATACATTTTAAACTTAACGAATTTCAGGAAATAGCACAAAATCATTTTGGTAATATAATTGTTAAAATTTCTGAAAATGGTAAAGAAAGTGATTATAAATTTTCAATACCAATTGCTACAAACCATAACCAAATTCCAGAAATTCAACTTGCCAATAAAATTAAAGGTTTTCTTGACTACAAGAAAATGTTACAGGTTCATTCTTTGAATATTCCAGATAATGAGCAACCAAATCTATTTAATTTGATTTTTAAAGATTTACTGAGTGATTATTTAATACCAAATCCTAAAGGCGGAGTGACTGAAGTTGAGTTGTTTAAAGAGTATAATAGTATTTCAGAAATTTTACTTACCAAACGAAGCAATGCACATGAATTTATAAATGCCAAAAATGATTTATTAAATTTAAGAAAATCATTAAATACCCCTTTAGAAAATATATTTAAAAGAGTAAACGACTATTTAGCAAAATATTTTAAAAATAAATTGACTATTAAGCCTATTATTGGTAGTTTTGGCTTAACAAAAGAATCTCCTATCAAAACGAGAAAAATGAGAGAACGTTTTTTTCTGAGTATAGAGTATGCAAATACTAAAATTGATTATTATCAGGCATTTCTAAATGAGGCAAGACTTTCTTCACTTGCAATATGTATTTATCTTTCTGCAATAAAAGAATATAGCCTTAAAGCCCCTCCTGACACACTTAAAGTATTATATCTAGATGATGTTTTTATTGGTTTGGATACTTCAAATCGCTTCCCTCTTCTGGAAATAATTAAAGAAGAATTCATTAAAGAAGATTTTCAGTTTTTTATTTCAACCTATGACAGAGAATGGTTTGAACTTTCAAGACATTGGTTTTCTACTAAAAACATTAAAATTAAAGCTCTTGAATTGTTTATTGAAGATAATGAAAATATCCCTTTAACACCTGATTATCCCGTTATTATTCCATCTAAAGGTAATTTTGCAAAAGCAAAGGCTTATTTTAAAGCTAAAGATTATACTGCTTCTGGAAATTACTTAAGGAAAGAATGTGAGGATTTAATAAGTAAAATATTACCTAAAACATATAAAATTAATGAAGATTGTTCAAAAGTTCAGGAATTAGAAAATTTATTGAAAAAATTAGAAAAACTTTTTGAAGATTGCAATATTCCAAAACCAAAAGAATTGTTAGATTCACTTAAAATATATAGAAAAGCTTTATTAAATCCAAGCTCTCATAATGACTTAAAAAGTCCTATTTTTAGAAAGGAGCTAGAAGAGGCATTTAAAATAGTCGGAAATTTAGAAAAGCTTTATGAGAGTGAAATCGTCCAAACGCTAATTAAATTATTTGATGATAAAACAATTCCAAAATTTGCCTTAGAACAATGGCAAATATGTCATTATAAAAATATCCCAAACAATTACGATGCCGAGATTGAATTAGTCAATTCCCTATTTGTTATAGAAATAAATAAACAAAAAAAATTTACAAGCCATAAATTCAAACTTAAAAAATGGACTTTTAATGGTGTTGATTACCAGCACGAAGGTAAAGTTTTAAATAATAAACAAATAGAATACATATGTAAGCAAGAAAGAACACTGGAGGAAATTTTTGTTGGAATAAATCAAAGTACTAAAATCCCTATACCAGTGAATTTAAATTCAGAAATTATAATAGGAGCTGGTCAAACTTTAAATGATTTCCTTCTTTAAAATTGTTGAAATTTAGTTACACCATTTTTTCCACATAAATCTTAAAGCATTTTCAAATTCTCTGGTAAAAGTTACACTGTCACATAAAGATGAGTTTTTAACTATATCTCTAAGATTAAATCTCAATAATTTTAATTCTTCTATATTATTAGCTAATTCTACCGCTTTATTTATATATTCTTCTTCAGTATTTGCTACAAATTTATTTAACCCTATTGCTGATAAAAAAGAAAGTCCATATCTTGAAGCAGTTCTATATCCTACCAGAGAAATGACAGGAACACCCATCCATAAGGCTTCAGCAGTTGTAGTTGCACCATTATAAGGAAAGGAATCAAGAGCAATATCCATTTCATTATATTTATCGAGATGCTCAAAAGTATCTGGTGTTAATTCCAGGATAATTATCCTTTCTTCAGTAATTCCAAATTCTGTAAATGAATTTATAATAGTATTTTTAATAAAATAAGAACTTAAATTAAATGTTTTAATCATAAGCTTGCTATTTTCTACTTTATTAAGAATACCAGACCAAAGTTGAATAGTTTTAGTTGAAATTTTCGGTAAACTATTGAAAGAGCCAAAAGTTATAAAGCCATTTTTTAAATAAGGCAGAGGTTTTATCTCAGGAGCATTAGTAATTGGTTTAAAACAGTGCATAGGAATATTCAGGTTATAAATTTTTTCAGAAAAATATTCCTCAGTATCATCAGGAGTTAAATAAGCATCTGATATTTTATAATCTATTTCCTTTAATCCGGTAGAACCAGGAAAACCAAGCCAGGTAAGTTGTACAGGGGCAGGTTTGTAAGCAAATATATTTAAGAGATTATTATAAGTATGCCCTGAAAGATCTATCAGGATATCAATCTGATCATTTTGAATAATATTTAAGATTTCAATAACTCCTTTTCCCAGTAAATCCCGCCAATGTTCAGATAAAAGCATTAGTTTTTCTGTAATATTATCTTTTCTTTCGACATTTGAATAACAATATATTTCAAACTTGTCTTTGTTATGTTTTTCTAATAATGATTCTATAAATAAAGCACATGAATGGTTTTTAAAATCTCCGCTGATATAACCAAGTTTTATTTTTTTGTTTTTATCCTTTTTATTAGTATATTCGTTTATTTTATTTATGTTTTCAAATATCTTTGCATAATTTTCCAGTGCTGTTTTCAAGCTTTCCATATCCAGGTTATCTTTATACTGCAATAAAAATATCCGGTTTGAATTGGTTACTAATTCATCAGGGTTAATTTTAAATGCTTTTTCAAAACAATCTTCAGCCTTATCTAATAAACCAAGGGTTATATATAAAGAACCCAGGTTATTGTAACTAATTACATAATCTGGATTCAGGCTTATCGCTTTTTTATACATCGCTTCTGCTTCTTCAAATTTTCTTATTTGAAACAATGTACTTCCAAGATTATAATAAGCACCTGAGAAATTAGGATTTATATAAATTGCTTTTTCAAAATATAAAATTGCTTCGTTAAATTTGCTTAGTTTATTAAATGAGTTTCCGATATTAGTATAAGCCTGATGGTAATTTGGATTTAAGTTTATTGCCTTTTGAAAATATTCTATCGCGTCCTGATAAAGACCGCTTTCAATATATGTATTCCCCAGATTATAATAAACTTCTGCAACTTCGGGAGAAATATCAATAGCTTGTAAATAACAATCCTGTGCTTCTTTAATTTTTTTCTGGGAAACAAAATTATTACCCAATAAAAAATAAAACTTACCCAGATTATTCTGGGCCTGAACAAAATCTGGCTCCAGTTCTAACGCTTTTTTTAAATTATTTATGCCTTCATCAAATTTTTTAAGGTTTATTTGGACACAGGCCAGGCTATTGTATGTTTTAGAATTAGGGTGTAATCTAATTATTTTGTTTAAAACTTTTTCTGCTTCTTCAAAATTTCCATTTTTTTGCAATAAAATCCTTAAAGATTCATAAGCTTGTATAAAATCAGGTTTTAATTCTATCGCTTTATAAAATGCAGAAATTGCTTCATCTTCAGCTCCAAGTTGAATATTTATCTCTGCAAGTTGATAATAATCAAATGAATTAGGGTTAATGCTTAAAATATCTGAAAGTGTTTTTTTTGATTTTATTAGCTCACTTGAATTATACAAATCCATTAATGATTTATCTTCATTCTGTTAATTCTCTAATTCTGAAAATTCTGATTCAGACAACTATATTTTTTTCCAGGAAATATACGTCCCTGATTTAGGGCCACTACCCAAAAAGTCCTTTACTATATTTAAAACCTTTATTTTTCGTTGTTTTTCCAAAATTGTAACCATTCGATAAAGATTTTTATTATAATCTTTTTGTAAGCAAAGATTTCTGGCAAAACTATCTGTTTCCATTACGCCAAATAGCTCTGTCGGAAGCTGCCAGCCAACCGGTTCTATATGAACACATTTATC
>CAYRDV010000239.1:0-5006 GCA_964422885.1 uncultured Candidatus Sericytochromatia bacterium | reverse complement strand
CGGTTAAAAAACTCGACAGAAAGAATAGGTATCTGTTCAATACTAAATGAGGTAAATACTACAGTTTTTCTGTTCTCTGCCAACATTGAAAAATCTGCATTATGGTAATCAAATGAAAAAGTCTGTAAATTCATCCCTGATTCAAAAGAAGAAAGTAGATTACTGCATTCACGACCATTTTCGGTATATTCAAGAGCATAATAAGAAGCATTTCTCGGACCTCCATTAAGCCAGATATTGCAGAGATTATCACCATAGCCGCTTCCTAACTCAACAATTCGTTCTGTATCCTTATCAATCTCTTTTATCAGAGAAATACTGGTAATTAGTTTAACCAAATTTATAATTCCTGATGTATCAAGCTTTTCTGGTATTCTGATAACAGGGTTATTTAAATTCATAATAAAAAGTTCACCATCTGGTTTTTCCACAGCAAATGATTTGTATATTGCGCTTAAAACCCGTGAAAGAGATTCTTCTTTTTCTTCAATAGCCTTTTTAAGAGGTTTTAGAATAGCAGACCAGTTACTTTCGTATTCATTTTTTGCGAATTCACCTGTTCTATGTATTTTTACGGAATCCAAAATTTTTTCCTTTAAAGACCATTAAGACTGAATTTGAACAGAAATATTATATCATAGCCAAAAACAACATTTCAAAAATCTTTATTTTAATTTTTTAGTGATATTTATGACAGATAAAACCAACAAAGTTAGGCTAAAATCAAACTAAGGGTATTTTGTAAAGAAATGTAATTTGATTTAGTCAACTAAGAGGGAATAAAATGTTATTTAATTCGTCGAAAAAAATGCGGCGTAAAGTAAAAAAAATGGACTCCAGTAAAAATATAGTTAATATTTTATATTCTATTACCTCAAAAAACAGAGAACACATTGAAGTAGGTAAAGAATACAGATTAAGAGATTTATTTCGTTTTTTACAACCATCTGTTTTTTAAACAATGGGTTGCAACCCATTGTTTTATATAGAAATATATTTTAATATTTTTCTACTTATCTTATATTTATTAAAACATTCCAAAAATCAGATTTGATTGCTAAAGTACCCGAAATCTGTTAATATCCATCTATTCTGAATAAATAGTATTAGGAGATTTTTATGGAACTAGAAGAAAAATTTGCAGATGCCCAAAAAAGAGTAAAAAATCTTCCTTCGGCTCCATCAAATCCTGTTTTACTGGATCTTTATTCACTTTATAAGCAGGCGACAGAGGGTGATGTTTCAGGTAGCAGACCTGGGATGTTTGATCTAAAGGGAGGAGCTAAATTTGATGCCTGGTCAAAAAGAAAAGGTATGGATAAAGAACAGGCTATGCAGGAATATATTAACCTTGTAGATAAGCTGGAAGGTTAGGATTAGCTATATTTAGATATAATCTAGATTAGAAAATAATTAGAAATTAGTGTAATGATGATGATGAATGCATAATACTGTAATTAAAGATTTTAAAAAGATTTTTCCTTTTCCATTAGATGATTTTCAAATAGATGCGATTAAATCTTTACTTGATGGTAAATCAGTTCTGGTAACTGCTCCAACTGGCTCCGGTAAAACTGTTATTGCAGAGTTTACTGTTTTTGATGCTTTGGATAGAAACCTAAAAACAATTTATACAACCCCTTTAAAAGCACTTAGTAATCAAAAATTCAGGGATCTTTCGGAACAATATGGTGCAGCCTATATCGGACTTCTCACAGGAGATACAGCAATTAACCCTGATGCTCCGATCCTTGTAATGACAACAGAAATATTAAGAAATATTCTTTACCAGGATATCAGAAGGCTGGATGATGTTCTTTATGTAGTACTTGATGAATGTCATTATATGAATGACCGTGAAAGGGGTACTGTCTGGGAGGAGATCATTATCCACTGCCCAAGACATATTCTTTTTGTTGCCCTTTCCGCAACTATTGCCAATGCCCGTGAGTTGGCTTCATGGATTACTTCTATTCATAATAAGGTAAATGTAATTGAACACCCTACCCGGCCTGTTCCGATAGAATATCTTTATTATTCAAATGATAAACTTCAGCATTTATTAACCAGAAATAATGAAGCAAATACCAAGCTGATGAGAAATTCTGAAAGACAGTTTTTTGGCAGAAACAGAAGGGTTATGGTAAACCCTGTATCTGTATTACTTAATATGCATGAAAAAAACCTTTTGCCGGCAATTTATTTTATCTTTAGCCGAAGAGGGTGTGATATGAACCTTACTGACTGCCTTACTGAAAATATAAGTCTGGTTAGCAAATCCGAAAGAGCCGCGATCCGTGAGGTTGTTGATAAAGTTGCCAGAGATAATCCTTCATTGCTTGAGACCAGTCCTATAAGTAGAAAATTATTAAGAGCACTACCAGAAGGAATTGCCGTTCACCATGCCGGACTTGTTCCTATATTGAGACACCTAGTAGAAATGCTGTTCCAAAAGAATCTAATCAAAGTTGTTTTTGCCACTGAGACTCTGGCAGCCGGGATAAATATGCCCGCCCGAACAACAGCAATAAGTTCACTTTCCAAAAAAGGGGATTTTGGTCATGAAGTCCTTTCGGCTAATTCTTTTACCCAAATGACCGGGAGAGCAGGCAGAAGAGGAAAAGACGAAGTAGGATATTGTGTAATTGTTAATGATGGAAGAGATCCTTACTCTGAAGCAGTACGACTAGTAAAAAGTCCACCAGATCCAATTCAGAGTAATTTTACTATTTCATATAATATGGTTCTTAATTTACTTAAAAACTTTAACTGGAAAGAAATTGACCAAATTCTAAAACGCAGTTTTGAACAATATCTTAGTAGTAAAGAAATCATCGATCTGAAGATAGATCTTGAACAACAACAAAAATACCTGAAAAGTGAAATGGTTCCCTGTAAATACAAACCTGAGCTGACCATAGATGAAATGCCCTTACTTCATTATGATGATATCCGGTTAAAAATTTCCAACCAGGAAAACTATGTCAGACAAATTCAGGAACAGTTTGAAATGAAACATTTTCAACGTATGACAAATGAACTAAGTGATGCAAAAAAAGGAACTGTTATCGCTATTAAAACAGAAGATGATATTCCAATGCTCGCAAGTTTGGTTGTAAAGTACAGAGATAAAGGTAATCACTTCGATAAATCAATATTATATGCAATAGTTATTACGAATAAAGGAGTAACCAGAATAACACCGGAATCATGCCTTTTTGTATTTAAAAATTTTATCAAACCGATAATGATACCTGATAATGTTATGGCTGACGCTTACACTGTAAAACCTGGCAGGTGGCTAAGAGATAAAAAGCTGAGAAATGTTTTTGACAAAGATGAAAACAAAAAATATCTCAGAAAAGTACCGGAATTTGAATACCCAAGAACAATGATTACCGAGTTAGACAAACTTGATGATTTACGGGCAAAGCTATTTAACCATGAATGCCAGTCATGCCCTATTTTAGAAGAACATTTACAATCTCATGAACGCTTTACTCATATGACAGAAGAAATGTCACGGATAAAAGAAACGATTGAACTCAGAACAGAAATATATATTAATGATTTTAAAAAGTTATTAAATGTCTTGCTACATTATGAACAAATTTATAAAGATAACTTTGGAGAATACAAACCAACAAAAATGGGACTGATAACTTCATATATCCGAGCAGAAAATGAACTGGCAATATCTCTGGTTGTAAATAATGGGATTTTTGACGATTTAAGACCGGTTGAAATTGCTGCTGTCTTATCCACCCTTGTATTTGAACCAAGAAAAAACAACCAGATAAAATTTGAAAATGTTCCCAAAACGGTCAAGGACAAAATAAAAGAATTGTACCGTCTGGCCTCCGAGCTTAACCATATCCAGGATATTGAAGGAATTGAAAAATTTACTGAAGTAGAAACTGATATTGTACAGATTGTATGGATGTGGGGAAATGGTTGCTCATGGAAAACATTATTTAAAGATAATAATCTTGATGATGGTGATATAATACGCTCTATGAGAAGGATTATAGATTTGTTGCACCAGTTAAAAAATATACCTGAACTAAATTTAGACTTGCAACAAAAAGTGACAGAAGCTATTATGCTTTTGGATAGAGATTTAATTTCAGTAAATATTGAAGATGAAGAAGACGAAAAGGAGTTAAGTAATGAAACTGAAGACGAAGATAAACCAGATAATTGAAGAAAAAAGCCTTTTAAAACATCCTTTTTATCAGGCATGGACAGATGGAAAGCTTACAAAGGAACAATTAAAAAACTATTCTTTGCAATATTTTAATAATGTTCTGGCATTTCCCACTTTCCTAAGTGGAGTACATTTTAATACACCAGCTTTTGATGGAAATATATCCTTAAGACAGGAAATTTTGGCAAACCTTATTGAAGAAGAACAGGGTGAAAAAAATCATCCACAACTTTGGAGAAATTTTGCCACAGCTTTGGGTGCTAAAAGCGAAGATCTTGGTAATGTACCAATGTTACCGGAAACACAAAATTTAATCAGTACTTTCCGGAGTGTTTGTATATCATCACCATTTTATGCCGGATTAGCCGCTTTATATGTTTATGAATCCCAGATTCCTGAAATAGCAAAAGTTAAAATTGAGGGTCTGAAAAAGTTTTATGGAATAACAAAAGAATCAGATTTTGAATTCTTTTCAGTCCATTCAGAACTAGATGTTTATCATGCTCAGACTGAAATAGCGATTATTGAAAAATATGCTGATTCACCTGAAAAACAGGAAGAAGTGTTACAGGCTGCCAGAAAATGTGCCGATTCACTATGGCAATTCCTTGATGGCGTCTATGAAAACTATTGCCAGGATCTTGCAGTTTGCATGAATTAAATAAAAACCCTGAATACTGTATAACAGTATTCAGGGTTTTATAAAGGTGATTTATGACCATTGAATCAGATAATGATCTGGAAAAATTAAGAAAAATTGGCCGGATTGTTGCAGACACAATTAAAGAAATGAAAAAAA
>CAYRDV010000238.1:0-9673 GCA_964422885.1 uncultured Candidatus Sericytochromatia bacterium | reverse complement strand
AATATAGAACGGATAACCAAGCTTAACGAGGGTATTATTAACTGTATTGAACTTATTGTTTATCCTACTACAGACATTGATATCAAAGATGTAAAAACCATCCTGCTTTCGATGAGCACAGAATATAACGTTGATATTGCTTTTCAAAAGGAAAATTTATATCGGAAATCAAAAAGGTTAATTGTTCTTGATATGGATATGACTTTGATTCAAATGGAAGTTATTGATCAGTTAGCAAAACTGGCAAGAGTTGAAGAGCAGGTTGTTAATATAACTCATCAGGCAATGAGTGGCGAAATTGATTTTGACACTGCGCTAAAGGAAAGAGTTTCTTTATTAGAAGGTTTACCGCTTGAAGCTTTGGAAAAAGTATATGAAAATATTCTTTTTACAGATGGCGCTGAAACTCTTATAAATGTTGCCAAACATCTTGGGTACAAAATTGCTGTTATCAGTGGTGGTTTTACTTATTTTACAAACAGGATAAAAGAAAACCATAAATTGGATTATGCTTATGCCAATACTTTGGAAATTAAAGATGGAAAGTTAACCGGAAAAGTACTTGGTGATATAGTTAATGCTCAGAAAAAAGCCTTTTTACTGGAAGAAATTGCTAAAAAAGAAAATCTATCTTTGGATCAGGTTATTGCAGTCGGAGATGGGGCAAATGATATTCCTATGCTTGAAAAAGCAGGGCTTGGTGTTGCTTTTAATGCAAAGCCAAGAGTAAAGGAAAAAGCAAAATGTTCTTTATCCAGTAAGCCCCTTAATTCTATTTTTTATTTAATAGGAATTAATGAGAAAGATATTTTAGCTTTAAGTGAAAATTCTGTTATTACAATTTAAAAATTGCCCTAAACTTTGCTGGATAACAGTTTTAGCTTTTACCTGTTTTTTTTTTCCTATTAACTATAAAAAAAATATTTACAAATTTGTAAATATTTTTGTATTTTAGGGAACTTTTTACCTTCTCAATACGTCTATATATTAAATAGGATTTTATCACTATAAGAGGTGAAAAATGATTTCAAAATTATCAGTAAA
Organism: uncultured Candidatus Sericytochromatia bacterium; assembly: GCA_964422885.1. Classification (GTDB taxonomy): domain Bacteria; phylum Cyanobacteriota; class Sericytochromatia; order UBA7694; family JACMQJ01; genus CAYRDV01. The sequence goes on along the minus strand of CAYRDV010000238.1, from coordinate 8,629 downwards.
TGTTTTGGATGGTAAAGTGTCAAGGGCAGACGAGCTTGAATTAAGACTTATGAATCTGGAAGCAATTATTCAGGATATTAAACTTGACTTAATTGAAATGCGTAATGAAGTCAAAGAAGAAGATATTAAAAAAGTAGAAAAGCTAAAAAAGTATCAGAAGGTTATTGATTCTTTGTGGTTAAAACAATCACCTGCAGTATAAACTTTATGGAACTAATTGCCAGGGTGCAAAGTGTTTTACTTCGTGGACTTTTACACCAACAAGTCCAACATCCAGGCTATACCCTTTGATTATTTCTTTTAACTGCTCTTTGCTACCATTTTGGAAAATATAGTCATTTACTGCTGAAAGAAACTTTGTGCTTAAATTAACGCCATTATTCCAAAGATCATCTAAGTTTCCACTAAACTCTTCACCAGTTACGGGGTGTTTAAAAGAACCAAATTCTATTATATATTTTGGAAATTTTGAAAAATCAAATGAATAAAAAAGGGCAAGATAAGCTCTTAATTTATTATCAAAAATATCATTTAATAATCTAACAAATTCCATTGCATTTTTATTGGTAAAAATTTTATTTGTTACCAACATTTGAATTAGATAACCTTTTTTGAGAAATTTAAAAATATCTTGATCTGTATTCCATGCTTTTGCACAGGCATTGCTGATAAAATCAAGAAGTTTAAGATTAACTTCAGTATTGGCATTAATTTTTTTTAGAGCAAAAAAATCTTTTAATTTTATGTCTCTTTTTTGAAGCATATATAAATCAATCCAGCTTTCAATAACTCTGTGACGCATTTCTGCATCAATCCTGTTTGAAATTAGATTGTCATAATAGTTCCCACTAAAGTAGTAAACATATGGATGAAAATTAATATCCATAGCAAAGTGAGTTAAAAAACCACAAACAAAGGCAAGTTTTTGATTGAAAAAAGGTGTATCAGGGTTTGTCTTAAGAAAATCAAGCATCTCAATTATAAGAAGACTGGTATCATTACCTTCCGCACCGTGAACAACATCTCCCCATTGAAAGTAATCTTTTTCAACAAAGGGAACTTTCAGGCTGTAATAAAATGTATCAACAGCAATAGAGCCAAAATGTAAATACGAGATATATTCACTAAGAATAGAGCTAAAATTAGATACTTCTAAATTTTTAACTGTTTCCTCAGAAAAAAATATATGCGTAATTTCTTTTGGCATCAGAAATTAATAAGCTAAAACAGGTGCTAGCTGCTGTTCTCCACCCATTGGTAATCTTCTGGCAAGAGTTGTTTCACAACTACAGTTTCTTAATTCAAGACTAAAAATATTGTATGGATCAAATTTTTGGATCCCTACAAAGGTTGTTAAAGCTAAAAACATTTGTTCTGTTTTATATTCTTTTTTGCATCTTTTGCATGTTTTGTACGATTTCATAATGTAACTCCATTTTTACCTCTTCTAAATAACCTCTTCTTTAACTTTATTAACTAAACCTTAATTTTATTCTAAAGTTTTATTTACTAAAGTCCTTATTTTTAATTATATATGTTTAAAGTAAAATACAAATTATGATATAATTTACTTTTAATTAAGTTTAAGGAAAATAGTTCTTAACCTAAATTTTTCAGATATTAAGAGCTGATATTATTTATAAATATAAAAGTCTATGATATATTGTTTGCAAGTTTTACCGCTTTTTTAACTTAAAAAAATTGAAAATACCACCAAAGGGTGATAGATAAATTTTAATTTAATTGTTAAAGTTAAATGATTACTTTTATATGTTTGACTAAAAATAAAATGAAAAAACAATTAATTATTTTACTGATGTGTTCTGTTTTAATTGGGTGTGTCAGTACCTTGAAATCAGGTGAAATTTCCAAAGAATCCGAATCAAAATCTTTACCAATAGAAAATTATATTAAAACAGATATTGAACGTGAAAAAAATGATGCCTATGTTAGCATATTTTATTCAGTTACGGGTATAACTAATGAAGGTGGAGAAGAATTAACTGTCCTTCTTACAAAGGATAATAACAACAAAGATAAGATTGTTAAATTAACTCAGGTTCATAGGATAAATACTGCTATTGAACAAATAGAATTAACTGATAATAAAAAAATAAGTCAGATTCTTGCTGAATTGCAAAAGCTTAAAGCAGAAGATGACGAAGATCAGAAAACAATCGAAATGATCATTAACTTATTAAAAAAAATTAAATAAAGGAGAGATTAGCGAATGAGAAAGTATCTTGCAGGATTAATATGTTTTGCCCTTGTTGGCTGTAGTGGCGCTGTTAAACCTATGATTGATCAGGGAGCTGTTTCTGATATTAATGCTCAAAGTGAATTTAAAAAGCAAAGTAAAGTTGAATACCAGAAATTTTTAGGGCAAAAGTTTGCAAAGAATAGCATTAATACTTGCAGAACCACACCAGATATTTTAGGGCCATTTTATAAACCAAATGCTCCTTTTAGAAATAATGTAAGAGTAGAAAATGAAAAAGGCGATCTTCTTGTTGTTAAAGGGGCTGTTTTCAGTAAAGACTGTAAAACTCCTTTGGCTAATGCCCTTGTTGAAATCTGGCAGGCTGATAAGCAGGGAAATTATGATAATGACAGTAATAAGTTTTTATATAGAGCGAGTCTGAAAACAGATGCCAAAGGAAAATATGAACTTAAAACTATTATTCCACAGGAATATGATATAGGTAATAATCAGTTCAGACCAGAGCATCTTCATTTTAAGGTTACTGCTCCCGGACATAATGATTTGGTAACTCAAACCTATTTTAAAGATGATAAATATATCCCTAGTGATCCATGGGCCAGTAAACCAGAAGCCAAATTTAGAATATTGGAACTGAAAAAACTTGAAAGTGGAGAAAGTTTTGTCCAGTTTGATATTCATATGTAAATAACTTTTTAAAAAAAGAAGGTGTCTTAGACACCTTCTTTTTTTTTTATTATTAAGACATTGTAAGTTAAGATTGTTTTCTAATTTATGCTTAAACACATAATTTAAGGTAAAGTTAATAATGTCATAAAATATCATTTTTTAAGGTATTTTCATTTAGTATTTTTTTTAATTAGGATTAATATCATGGAACGAAGGGAAGATATAAGAAATATTGCGATCATTGCACATGTTGATCATGGAAAGACCACAATAATTGATGCGATATTACAGCAAACAGGTGTTTTTCGTTTAAATCAAAAAGTTGAAAAACAAATAATGGATTCGAATGAGCTGGAAAAAGAGAGAGGAATTACTATTTTTAGTAAAAATGCCTCCTTTTTCTATAAAGATATGAAAATTAATGTCATTGATACTCCTGGCCACGCTGATTTTGGCGGTGAAGTTGAAAGAGTTTTATCAATGGTTGATGGTGCTCTTTTACTGGTAGATGCTTTTGAAGGTGCTATGCCTCAGACAAAATATGTTTTGAGAAAAGCGTTAGAGGAAAAACTAAAAATTCTGGTTGTTATTAACAAAATAGATCGTCCCCGTTGCCGTCCATTAGAAGTTTTAGATATGGTGTATGACTTATTTATCGAATTAGGGGCTGATGAAGAACAACTTGATTTTCCATATGTTTTTGCTTCTGGAAAGGAAGGAACTGCTAAGCATAAGTTAGAAGAGCCTGATGAAAATATTTTCCCTCTTCTGGATAAAATTATTGAACATATACCAGGACCAATAGCTAGTCTTGAAGAACCTTTACAGGCTCTTGTAAGCTCAATTGATTATAATGAATATCTTGGCAGAATTGCTATTGGTAAAATATCAAAAGGAAAAATAAGCCTAAATGAGCAGGTCTCTCTGATTCTTGCAGATGGCACAATTAAAAAGTTTAAAGTCCAAAAGTTATTTGGATTCGACAAATTAAACCGGGTAGAAATTGATGAAGCTTTTGCTGGTGATATTGTAGCTGTTGCCGGACTGGAAAATGTAACAATAGGTGAGACTATTGCCTGTGCAGTAGAGCCAGTTGCTCTTCCAACAATATCTATAGATGAACCTACAATTAGCGTAAATTTTTTGGTAAATACCTCTCCTTATGCAGGCAGAGAAGGTAAATATGTTACTTCAAGGCATTTGCGTGACAGGCTTCAGAGAGAATTACTTTCTAATCTTGCTCTTAAAGTTGAAGATACTGATTCTACTGATTCCTTTAAAGTTTCAGGAAGAGGTGAATTACATCTTTCAATATTAATGGAGACAATGAGAAGAGAAGGATATGAATTTTCTGTATCTGCACCAGAAGTAATTTATAAAACAGTTGAAGGACAGTTATATGAGCCTTTTGAAGAATTAATATGTGATATACCTGATACTTGTATTGGTATTGTTATGGAAAAACTTGGCCAAAGAAAAGCGGATATGATTAATATGGAAAATATTACCGAAACACTTGTAAGACTAACATTTCATATCCCAACCCGTGGTTTAATCGGTTATTCCGGTGAATTTAAAACAGATACAAAAGGTGAAGGAATTCTTAGTCATATGCTTCACAGTTATACTCCATATCGTGGAGAAATACGCAGACGTAAAAACGGAGCTATTATTTCAATGGATATGGGTGAAGCCGTGACCTATTCTCTTTCTAATCTTGATGACCGTGGTGTTTTCTTTGTAACTGCCGGTACTCCTATCTATGAAGGAATGGTTGTTGGCGAACATAACCGTGATACGGATATTGTGGTAAATCTGGCAAAAGCTAAAAAATTAACCAACTTTCGTGCTTCCGGTTCTGATGAAGCGGCAAAAATAACACCACCAAAGGTTCTTTCTTTAGAGGAAGCTCTTGAATGGATTAATAATGATGAATTGGTGGAAATTACACCTAAATCAGTACGCTTAAGAAAAAGTATCCTTAACGAAATAGAAAGAAAACAATGGGAGAAAAGGGCCAAAGCTGCTGTTGCTGAAGCCACTGCTTAACTTCCTGTTTGAACAGGATTTAACAGATTAATGGATTAACAGGATTAAATAATAGCTGACGCATAGATATGTGTCAGCTATTGTCTTTTGTTATAATTAACATGGCAATTGGGTTATAAGGTTTTTCATGGAAAATCAGATAAAAACTGAAAATGAAATAAAACAGGAATCTATTTTTATTCCTGTAAATGATACTGATAAGCTTCATCTGAAACGGTTTTATAAAAATACTGAAGGCCCTGTGGTATTCATGCTTCATGGCTCGATTGAAAACGGGAAAATCTTTTATAGCTCATCAGGAAAGGGCCTTGCTCCTTATCTGGCTAATAATGGTTTTGATGTATTTATAGCTGATCTGCGTGGCAGGGGACAAAGCACTCCGGCTATAAATAAAGATTCAGCATATGGGCAGACTGAAGCTATTACTGAAGATTTACCTGCTTTTATTGAAAAAATAAGAGAAATAAGGGGAGATACCCGGCAGCACTGGATTGCCCATTCATGGGGGGGGATTATGCTTCTTTCTGTTTTATCCCGTTTCAGTAAATATTGTGAGTTTGTAGATTCACTGGTTTTCCTGGGAGCCAGGAGAAGAATTACTGTTTTAAATCTGGAAAAGCTGATTAAAATAAATTTTTTCTGGTACTTTTTTGGCTTTATTATGGTAAAACGGCATGGTTTTTTACCTGCAAAAAAAATAGGTTTCGGGTCTGATAATGAAACAGCCAAATCACATGCCCAGTCAACTGTCTGGGTAAAAGGAAAACCGTGGGTTGATCCTCAGGATAATTTTAATTATGAAAAAGCTTTTAAAAAGATAAAAATACCACCGTTACTTTTACTCACTGGTACTGGTGATCATTGCCTGGCTAATACCAAAGATATTATCAAATTTTATAATGAAATTGGTAATGAAAATACAAAATATCAATTCATTGGCAAAAAATTTGGAAATAAGAATGATTATGACCATATTAATCTACTGACTCACCAAGATGCGATTAATGACCATTTCCCAATAGTTCTTGAATGGATAAAAGAAACTAATTTAAAAATCTAAATTTAGGGCTTGTATTTTTTTCAGCAGCAATTATTTTATAGGTCAAGAATTGTTCTTACTTTTGTTGCCAGAGAATGAAGGGTGAAGGGTTTTTGAATGAAAGAAAATTCCGAGTCAATAATCCCGTGATGATACATTACATGTTCCGAATATCCAGAAATATATAGTACTTTCATCATGCTATTTTTGGATGAAAGACTTTTTACCAGCTCATAACCATTCATTTTTGGAAGGATTACGTCAGTTATCAGCAGCTTAATTTCATTTTTATTGCTTTCACATAGCTGGTGTGCTTCTTCACCATGCTTGGCTACCAACACATTATATCCACTAAGATTAAGCACTTCACTGATCAGATTTCTTACCCCATCTTCATCCTCAACTACAAGTACTGTTTCATTGCCTTGTGGTAAAGGAGGAGGGTTACTTGAATTATTCTGATTATCCGTAGCATTTAATATTTCTTTTACCTGAGGAAAATAAATTTTAAAAATTGTTCCCAAATCTTGCTGAGTATAAACAATAATATGGCCTCCACATTGCTTGATAATGCTGTAAACAGTTGCTAAACCCAGTCCTGTTCCTTTATCCATATCTTTGGTCGTATAAAATGGCTCAAAAATATATGGTAATTTTTCCTGAACAATACCAATTCCTGTATCACTAACTGCAACCATTACATAAGAGCCTGGAGGGACACTTGCATGTTGACTAATATATGATTTATCAAAAGTTACATTTTCTGTTTCAATTGTAAGTTTTCCACCTTTGGGCATTGCATCTCTTGAATTTACCGCCAGGTTCATAATAATTTGTTGAATCTGACCAAGATCTGCCTTTATGCAGGTAATACTGTCCGATAAATCTGTTACAAACTCAACAGTTTCTCCAATTAAAGTTTGGAGCATTTTATCCATATCTACTATTATTTTATTCAGATTCAAAACCTGATGGTTAAGGTCCTGCTTTCGGCTGAAGGCAAGAAGTTGTTTAGTCAGAGATGTTGCTCTTTCAGCTGTTCTTTTTATTTCTTCAATATTACCGATTACTGAATCGTCAAGAGATTTATTCATCAGTAAAAGTTGACTTCTTCCCTGAATAACCATCAGCAGATTATTAAAATCATGAGCAATACCTCCGGCAAGTTGACCTATTGCTTCAAGTTTCTGTGATTGACGGAGTTGGGATTCAAGTTTTCTTTTTTCTTTCAACTGCTGCATGTATTGAATTGTCTTATTTATGGTAATCTCTAAATCTTCAAAATCAAGGGGTTTTGTCAGAAAGTCAAAAGCGCCACGGTTCATGGCAGTTCTGATTTTTTCCATATCACCATAGGCTGAAACTACAACTACTTTTAGAATAGGAAAGAGTTCATCAACTTTGGAAATAAGTGTAAGACCATCCATTTCAGGCATATTGATATCTGTAATCAGAATATCAATATCATGTTCATGTTTTAAAATCTCAATGGCTTCATTTCCATTTTCGGCAAATATGAATTTATACCCTTCTTTTCTAATTTTCTTATCAAACATCTGTCTGATAAGGAATTCAAAATCGGGCTCATCATCCACTACTAAGATTTTTGCTGACATTCCATGCTCCCTGTTAGTCTGACCAAATTATACAATGAATTCATTACGTTTGCTAATTGATTTTTGTTATCAATGAAACTAAAAGTATTGTTGAAACATCCTTGTTTATAATGCTTTATAGTTTTAAATGATTATCATCAAGTAATTTAGAAGAATCATTTTGGTAGAGAAATAATAAATTCTGTATATTCCCCTTCATTTGTGTCTATTTTTATTTCTCCCTTATGCTCCTGGACAATAATTTCATTGCTGATGGAGAGACCAAGCCCCGTACCTTCTCCTGGTGGCTTTGTGGTAAAAAATGGATTGAATATTTTATTTTTTATTTCTTCAGGAATACCATTCCCATTATCACGAACACGTATTTCAATATTATTATTAACACTTTTTGTTTTTAGGGAAATTGTTGGTTGAAAATCATTTTTAATGCTTTTTTTCTTATCATAGGTTGCATAACAGGCATTATTTATTATATTTAAAATAACCCGGCTGATATCCTGGGGAATAATATTTACTATACCTACAGAACTATCAAAATCTGTTTCAAGTTTTGCCTTAAAATCAGGGTATTTTGAATTCATTCCATTATATGCAAGATTCAGATAATCAGCGATTAACTGGTTTAAATCAGTTGGTAATCTACTTCCAGCTTTACCTCTTGAGTGCAGAAGCATTCCTTTGATAATTGAATCGGCTCTTTTACCATGTTCATTTATCTTTTTTGAGTTTTCAGAAAGATTAAATAAAAGTCTTTTAATCTCTTCTAAATTATCAATATTTAAATGAGGGCTTTCTTCAGTAACCAATTCTTCCAGTTCTTTGGAAATGCGGATAGAAACTGCTGAAAAATTATTAACAAAATTCAAAGGATTTTTTATTTCATGGGCAATACCAGCTGTTAATCCTCCAAGGGAAGCCAGTTTTTCCTGTTGGATCAATTGTGTCTGCATATCTTTTAACTGTTTAAGAGTGGTTGCCAGCTCTTCATTTTTATTTTTTAATTCTACAGTTCTTTTTTCTACATAAGATTCCAAT
>CAYRDV010000237.1:0-9703 GCA_964422885.1 uncultured Candidatus Sericytochromatia bacterium | reverse complement strand
TGGGATTTAAGGGCTTCTTAAGGTTTTCTACTAAAATTTAATGCACCCATAAAGAGCCTTTTTTTTGAGAGCAAAATTTTCATATGTTATAATATTATTTAGAAATATTGTTTATCAAATCTGGTTAGGTAGACCTAAAACCTGCCTATATATGGTTGATTCAAGTTTTAAAAAGGAAAAGAAATGAGAAAGTATGGTGTTTTAGCCATCGTTTTATTAATATTAGCAAGTCTTACTACAGATGCTGATGCAAAAAGGAAAAAAGGCAGTTTATTCAAATCTACAGCAAAAGTTAGTACTGGTGCTGCACTTGGTAGAATGACAGGTAGTGGAGCCGCCGCTGCTCCTACTGAAGCTGCCGCCCCTGTTGCTCCTGTTCCAGTGGCATCTGCTATTCCTGCTGTTATTACTTCAGGAGCTCCTGTTGATAAGGCATTTGTAAAAAAGAACCAGTCAAAAGAAGATCATATTGCCAGTGGTATCTTATTTTTGGCGAATGATGATTATTCAAAAGCTCTTGGTGAGTTTAAAAAAGCACAGGCTTTAGGTAAAGATCCTATATTGCAAAGATGGCTTGATATTGCTGTCAATAAACAAAAAATAAAAGATTTGGGTTTGACAGATACTACAACTTCATTACCTTAATTAGAGATAAAAAAAAAGCCCGGTTTTTTAACCGGGCTTTTTTTTAATTCTCGTTTTCGGCAATTAATTCAGCTACATGATAAAGTAAACGGGTGCCAACTCCGGTTGCCCCTTCTTTTGGTAAAAAAGGATTTTTGGCATAAGTCATAATACTTTCATCCATCGTGGCTGTTCCGGCAATATCCAGATGTACCCATGGTATATCACCAACAAATTCTTTTAGGAAAATACCCGCAGTAATTGAACCAGCAGGTCTGCCACCAATGTTTTCAAGATCTGCAACGTCACTCTTAATTTGAGTTTTATACTCATCAAAAAGTGGTAATTGCCATATTCTTTCCCCTGAAATTTCCCCGGCTTCTCTAACTATGTTGAGAAGTTTTTCATCAGTAGTCATCGCACCGGAGCAGAAATGGCCCAATGCTAATATTATTGCTCCGGTTAGAGTGGCAATATCTATTAGATAATCAAGTTTTTTATACCTTCTGATATATGTTAAGGCATCAGCCAGGATCAAACGGCCTTCTGCATCAGTATTAAGTATTTCAACTGTTTTACCTTCAAGTGTATTAATAATATCTCCAACTTTATATGAATGTGCATCCATCAGGTTTTCTGTTAAAGGCATTACACCAACTACATTTACAGGTAGTTTTTGCTTTGCAATAGACTCCATTGCTCCAAGAACAGCCGCGGCTCCAGCCATATCACAATGCATTCTGAACATTGAATCTGATGGTTTTAAACTTAAACCTCCACTATCAAAAGTTACACCTTTACCAACAAGGCCAAGGGTTTTTGCTCCTTCTTTTCCGTTATATTCCATAACTACAAGCCTTGGAGGCTCTACACTGCCTGCATTTACAGCCATTATTGCTTCCATACCTGTTGCTTTAATTTCTTCTTTTCCCAGAACTGTTATTTTCATATTATTTTCCTGAGCAACTTTTTCAGCAACTTTTGCAAAGGCATCAGGTGTCATGAAGTTAGCTGGTTCATTTACCAGATCTCTGACCAGATTAGTTGATTCTGAAAGGACAATACCCTTAAACGTACCTTTTTCAAGAACCTGCTTGATATCTTCATTGGGAACAACTATTGTTAGGCTTTTTATTGCCTTGTAATTGTTTTGATCTCCGCTCATATGTTTTCTGAATCTGTAAAGTCCAAGAACAATACCTTCTACAATCGCACTAGCACTTTCTTCCTCATCCAGACCTAAATCATGATACCCTTCGGCAACTGTCATACCAGAAAGATTTATTCTTCTGATATTTCGTGCTGAAATTGCCATTACAGCTCTTAGCCTTTCTAATGTAAAATCTTTTCTTTTGCCAAGTCCCATTACCAAAACTCTTTCTGCCTTGAGTTCATCTGTATGAAGAATGGTAAATTCTTTATATTTACCTGTAACTTCTTTTGTATCTATTAGTTTTATTAATTTCTGGCTTATATTACTGTTCAGAGTAGAAAATTTTTGGATATTATCTTTCTCCCCCTCAAATACAGTAATAACCATAGCCTGAGTCTCCACTTCCTCAAGAGGTTTACACACTACTTGAACTTGCATTTAAATCACTCCTAAAATATCTAAAATAAATTGAAAAAATTTTCACTCTAAAGTTTAGAACATTTTCCTATATTAGGAAAGAGTATTAGATAATTTGCGTTCTTTATGTATTAAAATAATTCTATGGAATTAAAAATTTATATAAAATTTAAAAAGACTATAATATAATTTTCTTAAAATATAAGAAAAATAAATTGTTAGTAACATTTGCTTATAAGTTCAGGAGAAATAATTAATGGCGTCACAGGATAATAATGCTCTCCAGATGAAATATCATTGTTATGATTGCGGTGGTATCTGGGATATAAATGGAGTTGATGTTTTTACTAATAAAGATGTAACAAAATATGTTTGTAAAGAATGTCGTGGACGTTGCTTACCAGAAAAGGAAGTTGGTAAAGCAAAAGGCATTAAAAGTGTCAGGCAGCGTTTTATAAATTACAGGCGAATTGTTATAGCAAGTATTTTAGCTCTTTTATTTATTTTAACTTATGGGTTTTATAATCGTGAAATGACTGCAAATGATTACGATAACTATATGTCAGAAACGTCTTCTTTGAGAAAAATAATATTTGCAAAAATGGAAAGTTTTCGGGAAGATAGTAAATTACTGCAAAATAAGGATAAAGCTTCAGATAAAGAACAACTTAAAAAGGCAATTTCACGGTTAGGAGCAGCACAAAAATATATTCTTGGTAAAGAATTCGAAGTTGAGCAGATAAGAAAACCACATACCCCCGAAATATTCGCTCTTTATGAAGTCGAAACAGGTTTTTGGTCAGAGCCTAATTACGAAAATTATCTAAAATATATGGGTGTTTTAAATAAAATGCAAAGAAAATATGGAAACTCTCTTTTGGTTGGTATAAAACAAAGAGTTAAAAATAGACTGGAAGCACAAATTAAAGAGAAATATAAAAAGTCAACCGAACATTAAGCGTTTACGCCGTATTGCAATACTTTCAAGTAAACCAATGGCGGTCATTGTTATTACAAGGAAAGTTCCTCCATAACTCATTAAAGGTAAAGGTAGTCCTTTTGCTGGTAGCATTCCTGCAACCATACCAATATTTACAAAAATATGAAAAATAAACATTGTTACTATTCCCATTGCAATGTATCTTCCAAAATCATCACTTGCATAATGAGCAATGCTTAATCCTCTGTAAATTATATAAAGAAACATTAACAGGACTAACAGACCACCAATAAAACCAAACTCTTCACTAATTGTACAAAAAATGAAATCAGTATGTTGAAAAGGGATAAAATTTAGTTGTGTCTGAGTGCCATGAAATAAACCTTTTCCAAGTAAACCACCAGAACCTATTGCTATTTGTGACTGGCTTATATGATAACCAGCTCCTAATGGGTCCAAATCAGGATTCAAAAAAATCATTATCCGATTTTTTTGATAATCTTTTAGTAAATTCCATGTCAAGGGGGTTATCAGGCCACTAATTATATTTATCACAAGAATTAACGCGTATTTAAGATATTCCAGTTTAAAAGTGAATTTATTATTAATATTTTTTTTCTGGCTTACAAAAAAAACAATACTGACTGTTATTAGGAGCAGATAAATTATCCATAATGGAAAATTTATCAATGAAAGGGTTGCACTAATTGCTGGTGAAATAAGTATTAAGAAGATTAAAATATTTAAATTTGCCCCATAAAGCATTCCAAATACAATTGCCAGCAAAGACAAAGTTGTACCAAGATCTGGTTGTTTGAAAATAAGTAATGCCGGAATAATAAAATGAAAGAATACAGGTAACAGTTCTTTCATTGTTTGTGGTACTCTTTTAACCAGTATATCAGCCAAAGTAATTATCAGCGCTATTTTTGCCAGCTCAGATGGCTGTATCCCTATACCAGCGATACCAATCCACCTTTGGGCTCCATAGGCGGAATGCCCGCCAACCAAAACAAATACCAGTAATCCAACAATAAACCAATAAATATATTTAGTATAACTTCTTAACTTATAATAGTCATATGCTGCTACAACAAAACAGGCAAATAAAGCGGGAGGAACAAAAATTATTTGCTTGTAAAAATCGCCATGACTAAAGCTTTTGGTTTTTGTCGAACTATAAATAGATAACAAACCAATAGCTAGAATAATCAAAGAAGAAACTAATAGGCTATAATCAAAACTTTGGAAAAATCGCCTAAAATTAGAAGATTTCATATTAAATATTATATAATATTAAAAATCAACTAAAAAACTATTCCTCAAGCTTTCTTACTTTCCTTATAGGTATATTTGCAACTAAGGCTACACACTGATCAATCGGTTCTAGTTTTACATCCAGAGCTTCAAGATCGATATCAATATATTTTGAAATAACTTCAAAGATTTCCTTTTTCATTCTTTCAATATTTTCTGGTGGAATATCGGTTCTGTCATGTAGTAATACAAACTGAAGCCGTTTTTTTGCATCTTCTTTGCTATTTTTATCCTGTTTTCCAAATATTCTTTCTAGTGTACTTATAAAGCTCATTTTTACCTCCATTTAGAACTATTTGCGTACAGCAAAAAGCTTTTTTATATACTTAATAAAACCCTGATTGTTATCACCCATTAGATTTAAGAAAGGTACATCTTCACCTTTTAATCTTCTGGCAATATTTCTTAGAGCCAGGCCTGCAAGAGACGCTTCATTCATTACAGCAGGTAAACCCTTATTTGTAGATGTGATAATCGTCTCGTCATCAGGAACAACCCCAAGTAATTTTATTCCAAGTATTTCTCTTACATCCTCAACATTAAGCATCTCATTCTGTTTTACCATTTCAGGTCTTATTCTGTTAACAATTAATTGTGGAGGAGACATTTCCTGATCACTTGATTCAAGTAAACCAATTATTCTATCAGCATCTCTGATCGATGAAACCTCAGGATTAGTTACAATAATAGATTCAGTCGCTGCTGCTATTGCATTTTTAAAACCCTGCTCAATACCAGCAGGACAATCAACCATGATAACAGAAAAATCATTGGCTAATTCATTACAAACTTCTTTCATTTGTTCAGGATTAAGAGCTGATTTATCTCTTGTCTGCGCAGCTGGCAATATAGACAAGTTTGGCTGCCTTTTATCTTTGATCAGAGCCTGTTTTAATTTACACCGCTCTTCAACAACATCTACAATATCATAGACAATCCTGTTTTCCAGGCCTAATACGATATCCAGATTCCGTAATCCGATATCAGCATCAATTAAGACGACTTTTTCTCCAAGATTGGCCAATGCCATACCAAGATTGGCTGTTGTGGTAGTTTTACCTACACCACCTTTTCCCGACGTTACTACTATTACCCTTGCACCCATAACAACTGGTTACCCCTTAAGCTAAGAAATATTCCTATATAAACTAATTTTATTCAAATTTAACTAAAATTTAAATAAAAGTTAATATTAATTAATCTATTTTTTACTTTTTAATGGGGCAATATGAATTTCACCAATTGATATCCAGGCATACTCAGGAAAATTGGAATTGGGGTTCTGATCATCAGGTGGTCTGCCTATGCAACTGGCAATCCGAAGCTGGGTTGGTCTTAGATTGGTTGAAATAATCTGTGACTTTTCATCTCCTTTTGCTCCTGCATGTGCTATCCCTCTGAGAGAACCGATTACAATTATATCTCCTGACGCTATGATTTCAGAACCTGGATTTGTATCACCATAAATGATTACATTTCCATCAAATCTTACCGTCTGGCCTGATCTGAGTGTTTGCTTAAGATATAAGGCATTGCTTGGGGAATTAAGATTCTGAAGAATTTCTGCTCCGCCTGCTAAGTTTGAGCGTGAGGAGCTGGGATGTATTTTGCCAACCTTAAGATTACTTTTTTCGGCAAACATCCTGGTTTCTTCATCCATTGAGTATATTGCATCAAGAATAAGATGATATCTCTTATTTAACATTTCATAAAGTCTGTTAATCTGAGTCTCATCCAGTTTATGACTTCCAAGGTCTACAGAAGTTGAAGCTCCAATCCAAAAACTCTTTGAGCCATCAAGAATATCACCAAGCTGCTGAATCAGGTCGTTCCAACCCGGCTCATCAGGAAAAACAATCAGAAGGCCATCTTTCGTACCCTTCATCGTGATTTTGTTAGCGTTTTCTTTTTCACTCTCTTGAGCAGTGTTCTTCATCTAAATACCCTTAATGAGTCTTAAGATTATCGGAAAATCTTAAAAACTATATAAATCCCCACAAGGTGGGGCCCCTGATTCTGAGTACAGAATTAAATCCCCCACAAGATGAGGCCCCTGATTCCGAGTACAGAATTAAATTCCCACAAGGTGGGGCCCTGTTAGTATTAACAAAGAAATCCAGGTTAATACTAATACTAATACTAATAAATGCAAGCAAATGCCTGAGAAACTGTTATTACACCATTACATTATCATAAAATTAATCAGGTCTTGAAGATAACTACACATAATATTTGCCCAGACATAAAAAATTATATCTTTTCATAATTATGAGAATTATTTTTAATTCTTCTAAACGAAATTAATAATACTAATTTAAATATCATTTTACTACTTATTAAATTTGACTGTAAACATAATTTTTGTAATCATTGTTACTTATTTTATAAGAAATATTACTTTTCTTTATCAGTAACCCGGAAAAATTTTTATAGAAACTTAGATATTATATAATTTTAGAAGTGTTGAATTTTCTAAATTACTATAATGCTAAATAAAAACTTGGATTTTGAAAAAATAAAAAATGAATATAAAGATAAAAGAAGAATAATAATTTCTGATTTTTTGGATAAAAATATAGCTGAACATGTTTATAAAGGCTTTTTAAATCTTACTGAAAAAAATTTATGGTACCAGTCAAATTTTGGAAATCATCGATATTTTGATAAAAATATGAAGGGTATGGAGTCTGCTTCTGTTCATTTTACCTATAAATTTGAAAAATACCCGATTACAAATTTTAAATTATCCTATTTACTTGATGCTGATTGTCGCCGAAAAAAAGTGACTAATCTCAGACCAGTTGATAAAGATCATCCTGAAAAGGAATTATCCGAAACTCATCCCCTAAGAAAAATTGGAAATATGATCAATTCCAGGCAATTTCATGATCTAATTACTTTAATAACCGGATATAAACTTACCTATGATATGTCATATTGTTTTGCTTCAAGATATACCGCTGATGATTATATGGGAGCGCATAGCGATGGTGGATTACCCAGAAGAGTCGGATATGTGTTAAATATGACCAAACACTGGCTGGTTCATTGGGGGGGAGATATGGTAATTTTGGATCATACATACAAAAATGTTGTTGAAGATTACACACCTTCATTTAATAATTTAATTTTATTTGATGTTCCTTTACCCCATGCTGTTTTACCAGTTTCTATTTACTGTCAATCTGACAGGTATGCATTCACTGGATGGTTCTTTGATTATAGTCAGCACCGTAGATGCTAAGGTAAATAATGAATTTATTGGGCAATTCTATTTTTTGCTATTATCTGCTCATATTTTAAAGCTTCTTCCTGAGTAGGCGGATACCCCTTTTGAACTTTATCAAGCAGGCCTAGCGCCCATTGTAATTCAGGATCACTACTGCTTGAGTTTACAGTGAGCATTGGGGCATTTATTGTTGGCCCTATATTTGGTTGCTGATACTGTGTATTGCCATTTTCTAAAGCAGGTAAATCGTCATTACCAGACACTGGCTGGTTATTATTAAAGTTAGGTTGTTGATTATTATTTACCTGTGGTTGAGAACCGCCTCCCTGAGCACGATTATAAATACTTGTATACATTGTCATTTCAGTCTGACTTGGTTTATAACCCTGAGAAACTTTGGTCTGAAGTTCCTGTGCCCAATCAAGTTCCTGCTGGGTTACTGCTCCCTGTGTGGCTGGTCCTGTCGGCTGTATATTCTGGGCCATATTTTGGACAGAACGTCCATGGAGTGGGTCAACCGCAGTTTTGTTATTAAAATTAATCAGCCTGTTGGAAATATCATTATAAGCTGCTAATTCTGTCTGATTTGGCTGGTAATTATTCGTTTTAACTTTTTTCTCCAGAGTGAGAGCCCATTGAACTTCTGCCTCTGTAGGCTTTGAACCATCTGACGTTAGCATCGGTTGCTGATTTTGCTGTGGTGGTGTATATTCAGGCCCAAGGTTATTTGATACTGATTGTGTTGCTACTGAGTTTTGGGTTTGATTATTTCCCTGGCTGGCATTATATCTGGAAAAAATATTTTCATATGTTTCTTTTTCTTTTTGAGTTGGCATATAACCCTGACTATTTACTCGGTCTTCAAGATGTGAAGCCCATTTTAGTTCTGATTCGGTAGGGCTACCGGAATTTTTTTGGGTTTTCTGTGCCTGAAAAATTTCCTGGTAACGAGCTTCTTCGGCAGCAGAAGGCTGGTATCCGTTTTTAACCTGATTTACGAAGTTAACCGCCCAGTTGTAATCAGCTTTTGATACACCCTGGTTTTGTGGCGGAGTATTTACCTGACTGGAATTATATTTAGCAAAAATCTCATTATATTTTGCTTCCTGTTGAGGGTTAGGCTGATACCCGCTTTTGATCATTTGCTGAAGTTTCAAAGCCCAGTCCATTTCGGCTTTTGTAACTCCTGAATTTATTTTAGTCTGATTTTCTGCTGGTTGTTCTGTCTGAGCCGGACTACTTTTACTAATTTTGTTTTTCTGATAAATTTCCTGATATTTGGCTTTTTCTGCATTATTAGGTTTATAGCCAAACTGTCCCATTTTAACAGCCATATCTTTTGCCCAGTCCATTTCTTCTTTTGTTGGTGGAGAAGCCTGAGTCGGATTAACTGAACCATTGGCAATTTGTTTTGCCATTTGCTGTCTTTGATAAATATCATCATATTTTTGTCTTTCTGGCTGAGAGGGTTTATAACCAAACTGTGATATTTTCTGCTGAAGCTGTTTTGCCCAGTCAAGCTCAGTTTTTGTTACAGGTGGAGAATAGGTCCCGCTGGTAATATTACCATTAGGGTTTAATCTTGCTGCAACGCTTGCATTAAGAACACCCCACATCTGTGGAGTAACAATCGGGGTTATTGCAAATGAACCATTTTTGGTAAGAAACCCGTCATTTATACCAATAGATTTTTTATAGTTCATTACGGCTGTTTCAGTAGCTTTACCGAATTCCCCATTTACAACAATATCAATTCCTTCAAGTTTTAATTTTTTTTGCAGGTCTTTTACTTTTGAAACATCTGTACTTCCAGGCTTTAGGAAACCACCTGTATTTGTGTCCATTGCTTTCTCAAAAGCAACAAATTTTTTGATATTTTCGTCTGTGTTTAATACATCTTTGAAATTAACCGAAATTTTGTCCCATAAACCGACTTTAACATTAGGAAAATTTCCTGAAGAACCCTTTTACATGTTAAAAGAATAGCCATCAGAAGATAATTTATCCTGATTAGCATTTGTCT
>CAYRDV010000236.1:5273-9752 GCA_964422885.1 uncultured Candidatus Sericytochromatia bacterium | reverse complement strand
AACCGATATTGTAGTAATTAAATGTGGAGCAGAAGGTTCATATATAAAAACCAAAAATGAGACTGTTAAGGTTTTATCCAATAAAGTAAAAGTTATCGATACGACCGCAGCAGGTGATATGTATGCCGGTGGTTTTATGTACGGAGTTACCAAGAATCTTTCACTTGAATTATGCGGTAAAATTGCAACATTTTGTGCTGAAACAGTAATTCAAAATATCGGAGCAAGGGTTCCTGAGGATTTACTGGCTCAGGTTGAACAAAATTTTTTTAGGAAACCGGCATTAATTTAGTCCTGAAATTATTATTAGTTTTGAAAATTATATTTAAAGAGGCATTTAAAAGTGTCTCTTTTACTTTAAAGACCATATTTACAACAGTAATATTTTTACTTTTGTCTTTTAATAATGCAAATGCAGATAATTTACCAATACATCGGGAATTTATCTGGCATGGAAGTAAAGTTCATGTTTTTCAAATACCAAAATCATTTAGAATTCAGCCAGTAGAAAAAAAACCAGGTTTAACAGTTGCCGAATATGCCCGACAAAATAAAGCAGTGGCAGGGATAAATGGTGGTTATTTTAATCATAGTGATGGGTGGCCTGTCTCTCATGTCATTATTAATAGAAAGGTTATAAATCATCCTGAGGAAAATAAAGCCCTGATTTCTAATCCAGTTTTAAAGCCAATTCTCCCTAAAATTTTTAACAATCGGGTGGAATTTAGAATTTTAAGAAGAGATAAGGTTACAAAATCGGTGATTGAATCTCACAATGCAAAAATCGAAAATGGTTGGACACTGCGTCATTCACTTCAGGCTGGACCGGAACTAATACCAGAAATAAATCTGGAAAAAGAAGGCTTTATTATTAAAAACAGACAGGGTACCATTATCAGAGATGGGATAGCAAGCCAGGGATTTGCTGCCCGTTCCGCGATTGGAATAACAGATGATGAAGATATATTGTTGGTTGCAGTATCAGCAAAAAAAGGAATAACAATAAAGCAACTGGCAGTTTTAATGAAGGAACTTAAGGCAAAATCAGCAATGGCACTTGATGGTGGTAGCTCTACAACCCTGGTTTGGTATGAGGAAAAAATCCTTAAAACCTTTGTAGGTAGTGGTAAAAGTCCCGCTTCAGTAAATTCAGCTCTTTTGGTTTTTCCTAATAAATAAAATTATTGAATTAAACTCTAATCAAAAAATTATTTGTACATCTATTTCACAATATTCTTATATTAAAAAAGATATGTTTTTTATTTAAAAAAGCTTTCATAAAAATGCTAAAATGTACCAGAATGGAAAAAAAAATTACTTACTAAAACCTAAATTCTAGTTGAAAAAGACTAAATTTTATAGAACTTATTTATTATTAAGCTCTAGCAGGGATACAAATGAATACAGAAGAATTAAAAAAACTTGAAGCAACACTGTGGCAGGCAGCAGATAATCTGCGTGCTAATTCGGATCTTAAGGCTTCAGAGTATTCTACACCTGTGCTTGGTTTAATTTTTCTAAAATTTGCTGATAATAAATATAGTCTGTATGAAAACGAAATAAATAATGAATTTGAAAAGCTTAAAGGTTCTCGTAGGGAAAGGCCGCTTCATGAAATAGCTATCGAGAAATGTGGATTTTATCTGCCTTCTGAAGCTCGTTATGATTATTTACTAAATTTACCTGAAAAAGAAGATATCGCAAAAGCAATAAAAAGTGCAATGCAATTGGTTGAATATTATAAGCCTGAATTAAAAGATACTTTACCCCAGGATGAATATTTTAGATTAGTACGAAACCCCGAATATAAGATTATCCCCAAACAATTACTGAAAAACTTTGCTGATATTCCAAAAGATGCTTCCAGAGATATGTTTGGTCAGATTTATGAATACTTTCTGGGAAAATTTGCTCTGGCTGAAGGGCAAGGTGGAGGTGCATTTTTTACACCCCGTTCAGTAGTCAGACTTATGGTAGAAATAATTGAACCTCACAATGGTACTGTTTTTGATCCTGCCTGTGGTTCCGGTGGAATGTTTGTTCAATCTGCACAGTTTATTGAACAAAGAAAAGTACCTGGAGAAGATACTAGCCTTTTTGTTTATGGGCAGGAAAAGACTCTTGAAACAGTAAAACTTGCCAAAATGAATATTGCTGTTAATGGCCTTCGTGGTGATATTCGGCAGGCAAATACTTATTATGAAGATCCTTTTAGTAGTTTTGGCAAATTCGATTATGTTTTAGCTAATCCTCCTTTTAATGTAGATGATGTTAATCTTGATAAAGTAGAAAATGATAAACGCTTTAATACTTATGGAATACCCCGTAATAAATCTGATGCCAAGTCAAAAGATAAAGGAGCTGTAACAGTTCCAAACGCCAACTATTTATGGATTAATCTTTTTGCCACTTCTTTAAAAGAAAAAGGCCGAGCCGCACTGGTTATGGCTAATTCAGCTTCAGATGCCAGACATAGTGAAGCAGATATACGAAAAAATCTGATTGAACATAATTTGATTTATGGAATGCTGACTCTTCCTTCAAATATGTTTTATAAAGTTACTTTACCAGCAACACTCTGGTTTTTTGATCGAAATAAACAGGATGATAAAATCCTATTTATAGATGCCAGAAATATTTTTAACCAGATAGACTGGGCACATCGTGAGTTTACAGAGGAACAAATACAGAATATTGCAGTTATCAGCAGTTTGCATAAAGGAAATAGAAGAGCTTTTGTAGAATTGATAAATAATTACTTTAATAAAGGTTTTCAACAACTAAAAGAAAATGTACCTTCACTTGAATCAGTAGCAAAAAAAATAGCTGATTTTCTCAAGGATTACAATGAAAAAGAAGTTCCGGATTTTTCACAGGTTCTCAAAGATGCAGACAAATTGATTAAAGCTTTTATTGAATATCAGGTGAGCCTTAATCTTTCTGATATAGAAAATTGTAATGGAAAGCAATCTATTCTTGCCGAAACAATAAAACCATTTTTTGGCAAACTTCATGAACTTTTGAAGGAAGTTGATAAAAAATTCCGACATGTTGAAAAAGAGCAAAGTAAGAACAAAGATTTAAAAGTTTTTAAAACTGAACTGGAAGAATTACATAAAGAAGTGAAAATTACTGAATATTTCTTTGGGCATATTAACTGGTTACATGAACGATTTCCTGATGCCAAATATGAAGATGTTACAGGGCTTTGTAAACTGGCAAGCCCGGAAGAAGTAAAAGAACAGGAGTATTCTCTGAATTCCGGTCGGTATGTAGGTGTGGTAATAGAAGAAGATGGCAAAACTGAAGAAGAGTTTATTGAGGAAATGCTTAGTTTGAATGAAGAGTTGGAAAAATTGAATGCTGAAGCCCGTGATCTGGAATTAGTGATTAGCCATAATATCAGGCAGATTGCAGGTGAATGAATCCATCCTAACCTTCCTTTGGGAAAGGAAGGAAAAGATTGAAGGGAAAATCAATAATAATGACAAATTTGGAATTAATGATTAATTATGCCTAAGCCTATAATTTTTGTTTCATCCACTGTATATGGCATTGAAGAACTGCTTGAGCGTATATATACTTTGCTAACTACTTTCGGTTATGAAGTCTGGATGTCTCATAAAGGAACAGTTCCTTTAGATTCTAATTTAACAGCTTTTGAAAATTGTATTCGTGGCGTAGAAAATTGTGATTTGTTTTTAGGTATTATTACACCAAATTATGGAAGTGGAGTAGATAAAAAGAAAAATGATATTTCTATTTTTCATAAGGAAATAAAAAAAGCTATAGAATTAAATAAACGCCGTTGGCTACTTACTCATGATTATGTAGTATTTGCAAAACAATTTCTTAAAGATTTGGGTTATACAACCTCTGAAAAAAGAAAAGAACTCAAATTAGATAAAAAATCTGTTTCTATTTCAGATCTTAGAGTTATTGATGTTCATGAAGAAGCTATACTTAATGATGAAGAGAATTTGGATGATAGAAAGGGAAATTGGGTTCAAAAATATAAGACAGATGCAGACTCGATTTTATTTGTTACTTCTCAATTTTCAAGATACCAGGAAGTAGAATCTTTTATTGAAGAGAATTTCCCCAATTTAAATAATGGTGAGAGTTAATGAGTAATAGAAATTTAAAAGAACTTATACTTTCATTGGAAAAAAGCTCCCTTAATGAAAAAAACTTTAATATAGAGTTTGAAACAATGTTTGATTTTAATAAGTTAGGTGAAACTGCATGTGCTTTTCTTAATACAAAAGGAGGATACATTTTTTTTGGTATTGATAGTCAAAAAAATATTACAGGTATAAATATTGGAAAAAATATTCAGGAAATAGAAAAAGAATTATCTGAAAATGTTGTTCCTAAAACTTTGATTTCTTTTGAGATTGTCAGGGAACAAAAAAAAGACATTCTTATAGTAGAAGTTCCAGCAGGAAAAGATAAGCCTTATTCATTTAAAAACGATAT
>CAYRDV010000236.1:0-5263 GCA_964422885.1 uncultured Candidatus Sericytochromatia bacterium | reverse complement strand
AATATAACAGTTGCAAAAAGATAAAGAAATCTAATTTAAAAACGATATTTTAATAAGAATTGCTGGCATTAACCAAAAAGCTGATGTATATACAATTCGTGATATGGTACTTAAAAGACAGGTCGAGCCGGAAAGGTGGGAAAGACGCTTTTCTGATGTAGATTTAGAAACAGAGCTTGATTATGAACATATAGATTCAGTAATAGAAAAAATTAAAACATCAGGAAGATACAAATTTTATAATGAGACAAAAGGTCTTAAACCTTTAGAGGATTTGGGATTTATTAAATATGGTAAATTAACCAACGGTGGTGATGTTTTATTTACGATTAATCCAGCTAAAAGAAAACCTCAGGTACGAGTAAAAGCTGTTTGTTTTAATTTAGATAAAACAGATGATAGTTATAAAGATATGAAAAATTTTGAAGGGCCTCTATTTAAAGTTTTAGAAGATGTTTATAATTTTATACTCAAAAATATTCCTACCAAAACTTATTTTTCTAATGATTCTTTGAAAAGAAAAGATGTCTATATATATCCACCTAAAGCTATTAGAGAAGGTTTAGTTAATGCTTTTGTTCATCGGGATTATTCAAGCTTTTCCGGTAGCTTATCTGTTTCTATTTATCCTGAACGATTGGAGATTTGGAATTATGGTGAGTTTCCTGAAGGGGTAACAACGGATAATATTTCAGAAGGGACTATAACTGTTTTACGCAATCCTGATATTGCTCATGTCGCTTATTTAATGGAACAAATGGAAAAACTAGGTAGAGGTTGCTTATTAATTCAAAAAGCATGTGATGAGTATGGACTTCCAAAACCCGAATGGAAATCTGAAAAAAATAAAGGAGTGACTTTAACATTTTTTAAATCACCGATTAAAAATCAAAGTACCCCCCAAGTTAATTTTAGCGATACCCCCCAAGATGCCCTACAAGTTACCCCTCAAGTTAAAAAATTACTTGATGTTATTAAAGGGGAAATGAGCCGGGATGAGTTGCAGGAAAAACTCGAATTAAAGGATAGAAAGTCTTTCCGGCAGTTATATCTTAACCCGGCATTGGAGGCTGGACTTATTGAAATGACAATACCTGATAAACCAAAAAGTCCTAATCAGGGGTATAGAAAATCCCTCCTAACCTCCCTTTGAGAAAGGGAGGAAAAGAAATGATAGCGAAGGTTTGAGGAAAATAATGATATTGTTTTCTGAAAAATAGAATTTAAAAATGATAAAAAAGCGAATAATAAAATAATGATTAATCTAATAAATTATCAATTTCAACCAACCTCTTCTCCCTCCTTTTCCAAAGGAGGGTTGGGGTGGATTTCTTCCCCCACTACAAAAAGTTCTAATCAGAGGTATAGGAAATCCCTCCTAACCTCCCTTTGGGAAAGGGAGGAAAAGAATGAATAAATTAGTTTTTGGTACCCTAGATTCTCTTAATATTTCAAAAGAAATGAGCATTCAAACAGGGCCATTTGGAACTCAATTAAAAGCATCGGAATATGTAAAAGAGGGAATACCAGTTATTAATGTAAGAAATATTGGTTACAGAAATGAGAAAGAAGCCGATTTAGAATATCTTGATGATAAAAAAGCAGAAATGCTAAAGCAACATAAATTAAATATAAAAGATATTGTTTTTGGCCGTAAAGGAGCCGTTGATAGACATTTAATTGTAAAGAATAAACATTTAGGGTGGATTCAAGGTTCTGACTGTATCCGTATAAGATTTAATACTGATAAAATAATTCCTGATTTTTTATCATACTTTTTTTTAACTGAAGGTCATAAAAAATGGATGGAAGCTCAGGGGGCTTTTGGGGCAACAATGGGTTCATTAAATCAAGGTATAATTCAACGAATTTCATATCCATTATTTCCAATTATAATTCAAAAAAAAATAGCTGCTGTCCTTTCAGCCTATGATGACCTTATCGAAAATAATAATCGCCGAATTTCCATCCTGGAAAAAATGGCTGAAGAATTATACAAAGAATGTTTTGTTCGCCTTAGGTTTCCCGGATATGAAAAAGTGAAAATTGTAAAAGGTATTCCTGAAGGTTGGGAGGTAAAAAAGATTGGAAATGTTGTTTCTTTTAAGTATGGTTTTACGGAATCTGCTATTGAAGATAATAATTTTCCGAAATTTTTACGAGTTATGGATATAAATAAAAAGAGTTATATAAAATGGTCTGAAGTTCCAAATTGTAAAATCAATGACATTGAAAAAAATAAATATATTCTAAATAAAAATGATCTGGTTATAGCAAGGATGGCAAGTCCTGGGAAGGTAGCTATTATAGAAAGAGAAATTAATGCTGTGTTTGCATCATATCTAATTAAAATGTCTATAGATAAAAAATATATTTACTCTTATTATCTTTTCTATACATTAACAAACAATTATTATCAAGGCTTGTTTACTGGTGCAGATACATCTGCAACACGTGGTAATATTAATGGACAGATTATTTCTAAGTTCAATATTATCGTACCCCCTTTAAATATACAGAAAGAATTTGAATTAAAAATTTTACCTTTAAGAAATGTGTTAAACAAATATATCATTCAAAATGAAGCCCTTCAATTAATCAGAGACAAACTCCTATCCCGCCTCATGTCGGGGAAAATTGATGTAGAAAATCTTGATATCCAATTCCCTGAATCCCTCCTAACCTCCCTTTGAAAAAGGGAGGAAAAGAGAAGGAATGAGGGAGAATGTTTTATGTTAAGGAAAAATAAAAAAATAACTTATAAAATTTAATTGTCGGGGCGACCCGCCGGGTCGCCCTAACAGATATTGTTTTGTGATAAGTTATTTTTTAGAAATTACTAAAAGCTAAAAAGATAGAAGTTATAATGAAAAAAGACAAAAAAATAATAATTAATCCAATAAATAATAAATTTCAGTCAACCTATTCTCCCTCCTTTCCCAAAGGAGGGTTGGGGTGGATTTATGCCTAACTTTATTTCCGAAGATGAAATAGAAATCGCCACAGTAAAATTGCTGAAAGAAGCTTATGGCTACCGTTCGATAAATTGTTTTACCTATGAGCCAGAAGATTTAAATGACAAGTCCAATCGTCAAAGCAAACAGGAAGTAGTTTTTACGGATATCCTGAAAAATTATGCAATAAAAATAAACCCAGAAATTCCTGGCTCAGTTATAGATCACGCAATTGAAAAACTTTTGGCCAGACGCTCTATTATGTCACCTATCCTTGCTAATAAAGAAGTTTACGGACTTATTCGGAATGGAATTCCTGTTGAATATGAAAATTCTTCAGGTAGAACTGAGCATGGCATTGTAAAGGTTATTGATTTTTCTAATCCAGATGAAAATGACTTTTGTGCCGTGAAACAGCTCTGGATAAAAGGAGAACGTAAACAACGCAGACCAGATATTATTATCTATATTAACGGTTTACCTATCGTATTTATCGAACTAAAAAACTCTAATGTAAAAGCCCAGAATGCTTATGATGATAACCTGACAAATTATAAAAAAGACATACCTGTTTTATTTAATTACAATGCCTTCTGTGTGCTTTCAAATGCTATAGAAACAAAAGTAGGAAGCTTTACTTCAGGATATGAACATTTTTTTACCTGGCTTCGTTCTGATGATGAAACTGAAAAAATTGACCGAAAAGCGATCGAAAATGAGGCAACAAGTCTTGAATACCTTATTCATGGGATATTCCCCAAAGACAGGCTTTTGGATTATATTGAAAATTTTATTCTTTTTTATAAAGAAAACTTTAAAATTATCGCTCAGAATCATCAGTTTATCGGTGTTAATAAAGCAATTGAATCATTTAAAAACCGTGATGAAAAGAAAGGTAAGCTTGGTGTATTCTGGCATACTCAAGGCTCAGGTAAAAGTTATTCGATGATTTTTCTTTCCCGGAAAATATTCCACAAATTCACTGGTAATTATACCTTTGTAATTATTACTGACCGTGATGACCTTGATGGACAAATATATCGAAACTTTCTTGATACAAATACAGTAAGTAAAGAGGAAGCTGCACGACCTAAAGATTCATCCGAAATGCGTGATTTTTTAGGCTGGAATAAGCGTTTGGTTTTTACCCTGATTCAAAAATTTCGTTTTAATAAAGGCAAAGAATATCCAAAACTCTCAGACCGAAACGATATTATTGTTATTGTAGATGAGGCACATCGTACACAATATGCCGGATTAGCAGAAAATATGCGTAAAGGGCTGCCTAATGCCCAATATTTTGCTTTTACCAGAACTCCTATTCTTGGTATAGGTGATGAGCTTTATCAGGGTAAAACATATGATTGGTTCGGAGGTTATGTCAGCCAGTATAATTTTGTTCAATCAATTGATGATGGTGCGACTGTTCCCCTTTTTTATAATAAAAGAGTCCCAGAGGTTTTGATTCAAAATGAGAATTTGAGCGATGAATTTTATCAGATACTTGAAGATGAAAATCAGGATGAAAGAGCACAGGAAAAACTTGAGAAAGAATTTAGTACTGAATTGCACATTATTAAACGTGATGGCAGGCTTAATACTATAGCAAAGGACATTGTGGCACATTTCCCTAACCGTGGTTATCTTGGCAAAGGAATGGTTATTTCAGTAGATAAATTTACTTCTGTAAAAATGTATCAGAAAGTTCAAAATTATTGGAAAGAAGAGATTAGGCGGCTTGTTGGTGAAGTAAGTCGAACTTCTGAAGAAAATCTAAAAAAAAAGCTTCAAAAAAGACTTGAATATATGCGGTCTGTAGAAATGGCAGTAATTATCAGTGAGGATGCTGGCGAAGAAGAACGTTTTTCCTCACAAGGACTTGATATTAAGCCTCATCGAAAAAAAATAAATGAAGTAGATGCAAATGGGCATGATATTGAGTACCGTTTTAAAGATCCAAATGATAAATTACAGTTGGTCTTTGTTTGTGCTATGTGGTTGACTGGCTTTGATGCTCCCACAATATCAACTTTATATATTGATAAACCGATGAAAGATCATACACTTATGCAGACCATTGCCCGGGCAAATAGAGTTACATCATTTACAATTAATGATATAGCAAAAACAAATGGTGAAATTGTTGATTATTACAATGTTTTCCGTAATATGAAAAAAGCCCTTTCTAATTACGCTCTTGGTGATGATAAAAATCAGGAAGATACAGTACCAAATAAGTCTCACCTTTATACATTACTAGATAACATATTTAGAAATAACTACCAAGTAATACCAGAAGTTAAAGGAAT
>CAYRDV010000235.1:0-9756 GCA_964422885.1 uncultured Candidatus Sericytochromatia bacterium | reverse complement strand
TTATATTTTCTACACTCTACTCTGAGGGGGACTAAATTGTTCTTCAATATTAAGTCTTCTGGCAGTTTGTGATTCAAGTAATTCTTCAAGGGAAAAGTTCTTTGATAGATTCATTATTTTAACTCTGTTTTATATAAATATTATAAGCTAGTGAACTCTCTGGTTTGGAGATACAATTACATAATTTTTGACTACCCTGTCTACCTGTAATTCAATCAGGGTTGTAGTATTTGGAAAAAATAAATCAACCGCTTGTTTTGAATCAGTCCGGTAAACAGAAATATTATTTAAATTTTCCTTATTATAAGCAATATTCTGATCGATATCAGGTATGGAAATTTTCATTACTACTGCAACATCCCCACCAATTGCCTTTTTTGCTTCAGTAATTTTTTTGTGCATCTCATCGAGATTTACCAGAAAACGTCTGTAACTTGGGTTTAGAGTATGTGTATGAATTTCTTCTGTAAAAATTTTATTTATATCCATACTAAACTTATTTTCTAATTCGGTAATTTTATCCTGATTTGCCAAATGCCCATGAATATTATCAGTATGGACCAAATCAAATTCAAGCATAAAATCATTTACCGGACATTCCTGATCATCTACTGCCCTGACAATAAAGTGCTGGAATTTTTGTTTACCTGTTTCAGCGTAATTTTTATCTGTTAGAGATTTTAACTGTTCCTGAAGTTTTAGGAAATCATTTTTATCTTTTGTCTGTAAAGCATTAATTACAGTAGTTGTAAGAACTTCATTATCTGTAGAACTATTCCCTAAATTTGCAACAATAGTACCATGATCCAAATCTTTCAATACCCCATAGGCAATATTTGTATAATTATCTTTTTGACTCCAGTTAAAAGGGTTTTCTTTTGAGTTAAAATCTAAGGTTAATTTGATTGAGTTAAGGTTTGTACCTGATATAACAACAGTTCCATCTGTACCGGGTTTGTTTACCCAACCTTTAACCCCCTGATAATCATTTAGCCCAACAAGGATTGTCACCTGGATTTTATCAGGCTGATAGGCAGGAGAATCAATAATTAAATCTTTATGAGCAAGCTCCCATTGGTAGGGGCTTCCAAGCTCAAGACCATCAAGAATCTGTCTACCTGACTCCAGAAAATCACCAAATTTCCATCTGCCTTTAAATAAGCTTCCTAAGAAGGATTTTCCCCTATGTGCCAGAGGTGAACCAAAATTTGCCGGTGCAAGCATTACTATTCTTTTAACCGGGCAGGTCTCAATATTTTTATTATCTTTTAAATAATACCGCCAAAGCCAGTGCCGGATTACCAAACCACCTGTAGAATGGACAATAACATTTAAGTTACAAAGTTTTTCACCATTTTTATCAACTATTCCCCTCAATACAAACTGCTCATTAAGGCCATCTACAATATCATTAAAAGTTAAATTATCTTCTCTGGATTCATAATCACCGTATAAGATATCTTCTAATGAATTAATTTGTTTTTCAGCCAGCGTTTTTTTTAATTTGATAAATGATTCTGAACAATCACTCCAGCCATGTATTATTATTGTTTTTTCAGGCAGCATAGGATCTCCCGGTTGTTTTTTATTGGTATTTTATTAATAGGTTGTATATTACACCATTTTATAATTAAAATAAATTGATTAACTATAAATATTTAATTTGAAACTACAAATGAGCAATAATAATAAAATGGAAGAAATAAAAAAAGAACGCACTCTTACAGGCCTTACAGCGACTATGCTGGTTGTTGCGACAATGATTGGCACTGGTGTTTTCACCACTACTGGTTTTATGGTCAAAGACCTAAACTCTACAAGTGCTATTTTAATTTCCTGGTTATTGGGTGGAGTATTAGCTCTATGTGGTGCTCTATCATATGCGGAGCTGGCAGTAATGATGCCACGTAATGGGGGCGAATATAACTTACTTACCCGGATTTATCATCCGGCAGTGGGGTTTCTTGCCGGATGGGTTTCATTTATTGTCGGGTTTGCTGCATCTATTGCCTCAGCTTCTCTGGCATTCGGTTCTTATTTGCAGCATATTTATCCGGTCAATCCTATTTTTGCAGCTATTGCCCTGATTTTGTTCAATACTTTTCTACATTCATTTAAAACAGAAGCAGGAGCAAAATTTCAGGACCTTTTTACTATTTTAAAAATAATTTTAATAGCAGTTTTTATATTTGGTGGCTTAGTATTAGGAAATTATGTTGCACCAGCCTCCTCCGGTTCCACAATTCAGGTGATGCTTTCCCCTCAGTTTGCAATTGGTCTGGTGTTTGTATCCTTTTCATACAGTGGTTGGGAAAGTTCTTCATATATAGCAGGAGAGATCAGGAACCCGGCAAAATTACTACCTATCTCCCTGATTGGAGGGACTCTGATTGTCACTCTTTTATACCTTGGTCTCAATCTGGTTTATCTTTTTACAGTACCAATGAATGAACTTTCAGGAGTAGTTGAGGTAGGGCAGGTTGCCGCAAAACATATTTTTGGTGAGCAAGGTTCAATCATTATGTCAGGAATTATCTCATTTGGTCTGATCTCTTCAGTGAGTTCAATGGTGATGAGCGGACCCAGGATTTATCAGGCAATGGGTGAAGATTATCCAAGACTTTCTTTTTTGGGAAAATTAAGTAAACAGGGTACTCCTGCAATATCGATTTATTTCCAGTCTGCTGTAGCAATTATTATGCTTTTATCAGCTTCGTTTGATACATTACTTACCTATATTGGATTTACTTTATCCTTAAGTGCAGGGTTGGCTGTTCTTGGGGTGATCATCATGAGAAAAAGAGCCCCTGAAATTGAAAGACCTTACAAATGCTGGGGATATCCTTTGACACCAGTATTATTTCTTTTGCTTTCAGCCTGGATGATAATTTATTCAATAGTAGCTCAGCCAATAGTTTGCCTTACAGGACTGGGAACTATTGTTTCTGGTTTAATTATTTATTTTTTTGTAAAAAAATAGTAAAACATTTTAACTCACCCCCGTCCTAACGGGCGACCCCTCTCTCCATCTAACGCTGGAAAGAGGGGTGAAGATACATCCCTCAACCCCCCTTCAAAGGGTGAATTTCTTCCCCCCTTCCATTGGACGTGAGTTCAAGGGAAGGGGGTTAGGGGGATGGGTTAAACTATTTAATCCTGTTTATCCTTTAATCCTAAGAATCTTGTTCAAAGAGGAGTGAGTTAGATCATTTCCTTTATTACATCCCTGAGTACTTCCAGACCTCTTTCAGCATCCACCTGTTTTAAATCAAGGGATGGTCTAAGCCTGATTGATCTATCACCGCATACAAGTATAAGAAAATCGTGCTCAAAAGCCTTTTTATGAAGTTTATTTCTTAAATCTTTATTTGGTAAGTCAAAAGCAATAAACAAGCCTTTGCCACGTACATTGGATATTAAATCAGGAAATTCTGCGGCAAGTTGGTGCAAACATGACTGAAGGAATGCTCCTCTGCCTCTGGAATTTTGAATCAGGTTTTCTTCCTGAATAATTTCCAGGTATTTTGCCGAGCGGATCATATCTACCAGATTGCCACCAAAAGTTGAATTAATTCGGCTGGGAACTTTGAACACAGAATCTACTTCATTTACTCTTTTTGATGCGGCTGTGCCACAAATTTGTGTTTTCTTACCAAAAGCGATCATATCTGGTAAAACACCTAATGTCTGGAAAGCCCACATTTCTCCGGTCATACCTATCCCAGTCTGTACTTCATCAAAAATCAAAAGGGCTTCACGCTCATCGCAAATTCTTCTCAGTTCTTTCAAAAACTCTGGCCTAAAATGATTATCACCACCCTCGGCCTGGATTGGCTCAATAATGATACAGGCAATATCATCAGGGTTCCGGTCAAATGCATCATAAATTTCACGAATAGCCTGGTCTTCAGTTTCTATCACATTTTTAAGATTTTGCTCATTAAGAGGAAATGTGCATTTGGGGTTGGTAATCCTGGGCCAGGGGAATTTGGGAAAATACATGGTTTTTCGTGGATCATCAGTATTTGTTAATGACATAGTATATCCGGATCTGCCATGAAAAGCCTGCTTAAAATGAATTACCTGAGAACCAACTTCATGTGGTATTCCTTTTTCCATATTTTTACGTACTTTCCAATCAAATGCCGCTTTTAAAGCATTTTCAACAGCCAGGGCCCCCCCTGAAATAAAAAAATAATTCTGAAAATGAGGATCTCCTGCTATTCTGGTAAAAGTATCAATAAATTCAGCATACTCTACAGTGTAAACATCAGAATTACTGGGTTTTACCTGAGAAACTCTGGTTAATTTTTCAAGAAAATCATGATCTCCGGTTATTTTCTGATGATTAAAACCAATGGGCATTGAAGCAAAAAAAGTAAAAAAATCCAGATACTTTTTTTCATGTTTTGAATCATAAAGGTATGAGCCTTTACTTTTTTCAAAATCAAAAACCAGATCAAAACCATCAGCCAGAATACTGCGCTTTAAAACATCATGAACATTGTTCGGTAAAATCTTTTCCATAATAGTCACTTCCTTGAAAAATTCAAAACTTAAATTCAATAAAAATTAAATATAATAATTAAAAGTATGTTTTAGTAAATACTATCTTTACTTTAAAATTATACCAAGTTAAATATATATAAGGCAAAATTTGACTATGATTCAAATGATTTAACTGATTAATAAATTATGGAAAGTTTCAATCGAAGCGATTGAAGAAGCGAGGCGTCTAAGCCTGTAAGAGGAAATAAATAATTTTTAATCTGGAAATTCTGATTCTGAGTTCTTCTTTATTGACCATTAAAGTAAATCGTATATTATTATAATTTTGTAATAAGCCGGGAATAGTAAAACTAATGATGCTAATTAATGTTTAATAAATAAGCAATGGCACTCATTACCAATTGTTTTACTATTCTCCTTTTTGGTGATTTAGAGGTGTGTTAGAAAAAAAACTAAAACATCGGCTGAATAGCCGAATACTTATCAATCTTATCCTGTTCTTTCTCAATTTCTTTAAACCACTTGTCATCAAGTTTTTTAGAATATTGTGGTGTCATATCACGGTTAAACAAATCCTTATTTAGATCTCTGACAAACTCTTTATCATCAACCATCAAAGACATTTCTTTGTTAAATAAAAACCCTGTTATAGTGCCATGAAGTGATCTTGAAGTAAGGTTAGTTGAACCGACAATTGCTGTTTTAACATCAAAGGACATAGCTTTGGAATGATTAAATTTTACATCTTTTCTAAAAAGATAAGCATTAAACTTCCCTTTTGCCCCAGGTTCTTCAGAAGCTCTTTTCAGGGTTTGGAGAGTACCAATATTACCATAATTTAATTTATCTCCTTCATCAGACTCTTCAGGAACAATTACATTTACGGTTGCTCCTCTTCTGATAGCATCAGCAACCTGTGAAACCAACTCTTTGTCAGTAAAATAAGCATGTTCAATATTAATTACCTTAGATGTTTTAAGCAGGTCACTCATTTTTTGATAAACATCCATCTGATTATCATCTGTTACCAGAACCTGTGTATTGCTTGTATGTTTATGCCCGGTTTCAGCCTGATGACCTTTCATTATCTTATTAAGAGTCTTTTCATCTTTTAGTAACTTTGATTTTTCGTTATCAGGAATTGCCCCGGCAACTTCTTCCCAGTTTTGGATAAATTCAGCCTGGATCTGGCTTACAGCAGGCCCCCAAACCTCAACCATCATGTCATGTTTACGTAATGCTGAATCAGTAAAGTTTACCCCACCGCCTGAAAAAGCATTTTGTCCATCAATAATTACTTCCTTACGATGATCTATTTCGGTTACTCCACCTTCGAGCATTTTCCATTTCATATTTTTATTTACATTATTGATGATCAGACTTTTCTGCTCAGGTGTAAGCATGGCGTACTTACCACTTCCGTGTTTTACTTCATTGATAAATTTATTTACTCTTTCTTTTATCAGAATATTGCTTTCATGCTCATCTTCAGTTCTATCACCAGTAGTGCAGTCAAAAATAACTTTTACTTTTACCCCTTCAGGATTATCAATTTTTACTTTATAATTACTGCTCATAGTTATACCAGCCGCCTTTGCCAGCAATTTATCGGTCAGATCAGTAGCGACATTTCCGCTATAAAGATAAGATTCAACATTAATACTTTCTTTGGCTTTATCAATATTTTTAAATAATGAATCTATATAATTTTGGGCACCAACAAGCACTTTCAGATCATTTTTTGTCACTTTTTCTTTAACAGGAGGTAAAATTGTATTATCTTCCTTGATATGAAGCTGTAACTTACCTTTTTCGTCCGCTACAAGAAATTCATTTACAAGATTCTTACCATTTGGATGGCTGATTGAAAGATCTTTTGAAGCAATCTGAAAATCACCACTGGAATTGAATTTGGCTGCCAGATGCCCGTCAAGACCAATACTTTTATTTGGTCTGTTAAGAGCAACTGCAACTTTGGCTCCAAGGGTGGAAATTACTTTATTTTTTTGGTCAACAGTAATTTTACCAGTTAGATCATTCACCTGAACTCTGGTGTCATTAAAATGCCTGCCAATACTTGTACCTTCTATTTTAAAAGCATCACTTTCCTTTGAATCAAGAGCGGTAAATACTTTTCCGTTTTTAATGATAATTTCCTTATTACCTTTGGTATTAATATCCGCTGAGACTTCCAGGTCTACTGTGTCAGCATCCCCGGCACTTATTTCAGGAATCAGGTTGCCATGTTGATCTTTACCAATATTACTACCGGTTACACTGACATTTTTCAGTTCAACATTAATATCACCGTTTTTATCAATCTCAAAGTCCACATTATTAAAATCCATGTTATTTTTATCAATTTTCAGGGATTCTTTATTATTTAGTTTAATATTCTGCTCATGAGCCTGTGGTAAGAAATATAATTTATCGTCTTTAATATAGGAGTTAAGTCCAAAGTTTGCTTTTTTTAATTCTTTGGCAACAGCATCTCTGGCTTCTTTTAAAATATCATTGTCAGATGCCACTAATCCTGGTAACCATTTTTCTTCGACATCCATTACCAGATTCTTGTTTTTATCTGCTTTTACAACGAGGTTTATATTATCATTTAAAAAAGCTAAACCGTCTATTTTTAGCTGAATTTTATAACTTTTGTCTTTTGCATCAAAAGATACTTTTCCAATATCAACATCAGCAAGGGTAGAGCGTTTTATTGGTTTACCTTCAAGTTTTTTGAGTGAATTAAAGAAAACTTCTTTTTTTACAGAAACATTTCCGTCAAGTTTTAGGCTAAGATCTTCGGTACCATAATCCATAAACCCATTTTTATCAGTGATATTTATTTTAAGATTAGCTTTGATATTACCGTTATTATCACTGTCAGTAAATGGCAGCAGACCTGTAAGTTCGGCTATTCTTTCAGATACCATCGCTGAACCTTTTTGGGCGGAGATTCGCATTGCATTTACCATTTTCTCCTGAGAAAAAACTGATAAATTTCCTTTTTCAGTTGAAGTAAAAGTAGTTGAATCGTTATTAAAGGCGATAGAAATATTTTTCTTTTCTTCGGATACAGCGTTATTACGTTTAATAGCAATATTATTGCCGTATTTTGCCAATACTTTAGCTGTTAAATCATTATTTGTATTTAAGCCGCCCATCTGTAAATATGCTCCAAAGGATATTTGCAAAATATTTAACACTATTATATATGAATTCATTATTAAACTTGCTAATTTATGGTTAAGTTAACTAAAGTTTAAGAAAAGTATAAGTAAAACTTTATTAAGTGAGGAGGAAGTGAGGTCAGACAGCTAAAGCTGTCCTAGTGAGGCCCCAAAACTTTGTTTTGGTAGTGAGGGAGAAGAAAGAGAAAATAAATCTTCTTTTCACTTCTTTACTTCCTCCTCACAGTTAGTGTAGGGAACAGTCACGACTGTTCCCTACTGTTTACCACCTCACAAGCAAGTTTACTTGCTGCCTCACTTCCCCATCACTTTTTAACAGAGGCTATTTGTAGATTAATATTAAATGATGTTATAAATTCAAAAAATAAATAGGCCTTAATGTTAAAATAGACTAAAATTACTGTTTTGCGTTCTAAAAAAATACTGTTCCAGTGGTAATAATTAAAGTAGAGAGAAAAAGAGAAGATGTTCATTGGAGTTTATAATATACCAAATGCAATAACCCTTGTTGGGTTGATGCTTTCGTTACTTTCATGTTTTTTGTCCTATAACAATAAGCTTGAACTGGCAATAATCTGCTTTATGTATGCTGGTTTGTGCGATATGTTTGATGGTCTGGTAGCCAGAAAAATGGCTCTCAATGATGAAGCAAAACTCTTTGGTGTTCAGCTTGACTCAATTGTTGATATCGTAAGCTTTGGAGTCGCTCCGGTAATGATTACTTTTCACCTTGGTTTTAATAGTCCCATCGATTATTTTATTTTAATTTTTTATACCTGCTGTGCCACGATGAGACTGGCCTATTTTAATATTCACGGGATGAATGGTGAGGGTAAAATAAAGTATTATACAGGCCTACCAGTGACCTTTTCAGCAATGATCTTCCCCCTTGCCTATATTACAATCTTCTCTGGTAACGAACCACTTTATTACAATCTGATCCGAATCACCTTTCTTGCTGTTGCTTTTATGTTTATCCTAAAGGTTCCTATTCCTAAGCCAGGCGGTCTATTTTATGTTTTATCACCAGTTGTTGCAGCATTTTTGACTTTATTCTGGCTGACTCATTAATGGAAAAAATTACTCTCTACAACCGGGAGAGTAATAGCCTTGAAGAGGAAATCGTTTTCGGAAAATCCTTTATGGATTTTATGTATAGTACAAAGTCAGGAATATTACTCACCGAATTAGTCTTAAAAAAACCTTTTTTTTCAAAGTTTTATGGAAATCTCTTAAAAAAACCAGCAAGTAAAAAAAAGATCGAATCTTTTATTAAAAAAAATAAGATTGATACTTCTGAAATAGCTTCTCCAATAAGTACTTTTGAATCATTTAATGAATTTTTTATCCGAAAATTAAAACCTGAAGCAAGGCCAGTTGCTATTGGGCCAGATATTTTTATTTCCCCTGCCGATGCCCGGCTTTTGGTTTATAAGCTTAATGAAAATACAGTTATACCGGTAAAGGGTAAAAAATTTACAGTGCCGGAACTGGTTGGTGACAATGTCCTTTCAGAAAAATATCAGAATGGACTTTGTATGGTATTTCGTCTTGCTCCTGTAGACTATCACAGGTTTTGTTTTGTAGATGACGGTTATCAAAGCCCCGTAAAACCGATTGGTAAATTTTTTCACTCAGTAAATCCGATTGCTCTGGAAAGTGATTTACCAGTATTTCAGGAAAATTACCGGGAATATTGCGAATTAAAAACAAAAAATTTTGGTGAAATTCTGGATATTGATGTTGGTGCTCTGGGTGTAAGCAAAATTATTCAGCACTTTCCCAAAGGAACAGATTTTAAAAAAGGTGATGAAAAAGGATACTTTGAATTTGGTGGTTCGACTACAATACTGATCTTAAAATCAGGAATAGTGAATATTGATGAGGATATTGTTGAGTATTCGGCTAAAGGTATTGAAACACGTGTTAAATATGGCTCTGCAATTGGGAAGAAAAAGTAGAGACATGCCATGTCATGTCTCTACACAATTAATTTTATAACTTTAGATATTCTGGTCTGGCAAATAAAATATAAATAACGTATTCGCTTACAATC
>CAYRDV010000234.1:0-9784 GCA_964422885.1 uncultured Candidatus Sericytochromatia bacterium | reverse complement strand
GCCACCATAGCCAACACCTGGAAATAAAAACTGAGAACCAATTCTTGAATCTGAGGCGATACCTTTTCTTACACTGGTAACATCAGCTCCAAACAATTCACACATATTAGCGATTTCATTAATAAATGATATTTTCATTGCCAAAAAAGCATTTGCCGCATATTTAGTCATTTCTGCTGATTTAATATCTATTATTAAAATAGGGTGATCGTTTCTGACAAAAGGAGAATAAAGTTCTTTCATTATTTCTGCTGTTCGGACATTATCTGTTCCTATTACAACACGATCAGGTTTCATAAAATCCTCAACAGCCGCCCCTTCTTTTAAAAATTCAGGATTACTGACCATATCAAATTCTATTTTTTCGCTAATACTGTTTTCATCACTTGAATTAAATCTTTTGGTTATTTTCCCCTCGATAATATTTCTGACAATTTCAGCAGTACCTACCGGAACAGTTGATTTATTAATAACTATTTTATAAGAGTTAATATAATTTCCGATATCATTTGCAACTGCAACGATCTTATCCAGATTGGGAGAGCCATCTTCCCTATGCGGGGTATCAACTGCGATAAAGATTAAAAGTGAATCTTCGATACTCTTTTTTATATCTGTGGTAAAGCTTAATCTTTCTTCTTTATGGTTTCTCTTTACCAATTCTTCAAGACCAGGCTCATAAATAGGAATAATACCGT
Source organism: uncultured Candidatus Sericytochromatia bacterium (assembly GCA_964422885.1). Lineage (GTDB taxonomy): Bacteria > Cyanobacteriota > Sericytochromatia > UBA7694 > JACMQJ01 > CAYRDV01. The sequence continues at coordinate 9,086 of CAYRDV010000234.1, read as the reverse complement.
TTTTCAGGTTTTCAATTTTTTCGGGGTTAATATCTGCACAAATAACATCATTGCCCATTTCAGCAAGGCATGTACCTGTAACCAGACCAACATATCCGGTACCGATAATACTAATTCTCATAAATTCAAAAAACTATATTTTAATAATAAGATTTTGAAACACAATATACCATCTTTATTTAATGTTTCCAAACATTCTAACTGATGCTATGTAAGAAATTTCAGGTATGATCTTACAAATCACAAAAAGTATATTAATCTTTAAATTATATAGAATCTGAAATAATTGATATAGGTGAAAAATAAAATGAGAAAAACGTTAACATTACTCTTAACCAGCTTTTTATTTTTTAATATCCCTTGTTATGCCTCATCTTTACCTGATGCAGAGATTTCAAATAAAATAGGGCTTGGGACAGGCCCAAGTATATCGGCTGATTTCAAAGTAGCACCCAGAGTCAGTCTTGGTGGCTCATTGGGTTCTCCATTTTACCGAGGCTTTTTTACCAGTGGGCTGTATGATGTAAGACTTCTTTATAAGTTTTTAGATCAGGGTAAATTTGCCTTTAGCGGAGTAATTGGTGTTACTGGCAACCCAGCTTTTAATGGAAGATTTCCAGGCTCTCTTTTTGGAGGTGAAGCAGGAATTGCGTTAAGTTATCAATTTTTACCGCAACTTACAGGGAAATTAAACCTTGTTGGTGCTTTTCCTGTTTGGACCGGTGTCTGGAGCTGGTTTGGAAATGTATCTCCTGCAAGTGGCATAGAACTTGGCTATAAATTTAATAATAACTTTGAAGTATCATTAGGTGGAAATGGTCAGGGTGATTTTTTAGGCCTGAATATTTATTTTTAAAAAATTGAAAGCTAAATTATCTATTGTTTTCAAACATTCCAACGGGTGTTATGAGATAATTAAATTAGATAATTTTATTTTTTAAGGTTAATAAAATGAGGGCTATTGAGAAAACTGTAAAAACTGATAATGAAGGAAACTTAAAGCTTGATATTCCTCTAGATGCAAAAGAAAAAAATGTACGAGTCATAATTCTTTTTGAAGAAGATGATAATGAAGAAAAAATTTGGTTGAATTCTATTTCTAGAAACCCTACTTTTGAATTTTTAAAAGACTCATCTGAAGATATTTATACACTTTAACAAAAAATTGAAAAATTTGTTAGACCTTTAGAATCTTATTAGTAAAATAGATGAATATAGTAACAATAATAATCCCGGTATTTAACAATTTTGCTTATACAAAAGGTTGTATAGAATCTATTTATAAAAATACGGAGATAGATAATTTTAAACTGATTATTATAGATAATGCCTCAGTTGATGAAACCCCAGCCTTTTTAGAAAACCTGAAAAGCAGGTATAAAAATTTCCAATATATCAGAAATGAGATAAATTTAGGTTTTGCCAAAGCAAATAATCAAGCAGCAAAAATAGCTGATACTGATAAAGTTTTATTTTTAAATAATGATACGGTTGTTACCCCAAACTGGTTAACAATATTAACAGGTGAACTTGACGCAGATGAAAATGTAAAAATAGCTGGCAGCAAATTATTATATGAAGATAGTAGTATCCAACATGCAGGAATGGTATTTTCGGACTTTAAATATGATGACTTTAATATTATCTATCATTTATACCGTTTTTTTCCTGATGAGCACCCTGCTGTTAACAAAAAAAGGTATTTCCAGGCTCTTACCGGAGCATGTCTGTTAACTTACACCAGTTTCTTCCTAAAGCTTGGTGGTTTTAATGAAAATTATATCAATGGTTTTGAAGATGTGGATTTATGCCTGAAAGCCCGTGAGTCAGGAGCAGAGTTACTTTATTGTCCTGAAAGTGTGATCTATCATTTTGAAGGAAAAACAGCCGGGAGATTTAATAAAACCGGGGAAAATACCAACTTATTTTATTCTTTATGGAAAGATAAAATACTTCCTGATGATGAAAATTATTATCTTGAAGACGGGTTTACCTTAAATAAGGTCGCCAGGGAATGGAAACCTGTTGAAGGCGGAAAATTAAGACAGGAATTTTTGGATATTGTCTTTGAAAAGTGTTTTGATAACCCGGGAATCCTAATAATCATTAATGAAGAAGGCACAGAGTTAAAAAATTTTATCCAGGAGCTAAATATAAATACGAATAAAAGCTTTAAATTATTTTTAGTTTCGCAGAATAATTCCTGTTATGATTTTAGAAATCTTTCAGTTATAAATAAAAATAATTTTAATATATCGGATATGGAAAGTATTATCAGAGAAAATAAGATAAATAATGTTGCTTTATTATCATCAGATAAAAATTATACATTTAACTGGGATAAAACCTTTAATTTTTTACAAAAAGAAGAATTTTTAAATCAAATAGAAAAATTTAACTCTGGGAAAGTTGAAAAAAATGATTTACTTTTACTTGAATCATTACAAAAGTTTTTTCCTAATGATAATTCCTTATTATTGATTTTAAGCCAGTGCTTACAGTTAAATAATAATCACCCTCAAGCTATTGAGATATTAAACAGAATACTAAAGCTCAAAGGTAAAGATGAAAAAGTAATCAGTTTAATGATAAAAAGTCTGGAAATACTTGGTGATAATAATACTGCATCTAAATTAAAAAATTTGTTATAAAATAATAATGGATATAACAGCTAAAAAACCCTTAAAAATTCTTACTTTTAACTGGCATACCGTTTATATGTATTTAATGGCAAAAACCGGGCATCATCTGGAAGTAGCAGACTGGATAATAATGGCAGATGGAAAGATAGGATGGAATTATAATTTTAGGCCTGTTCCCAACAATGTTTATCTGATAAAAGAAGCAGATGAAGCAATCAATAAAATTAAAAATAACTACTATGATCTGGCAGTTTGCCATGCAATAAATGACATTGATTTTCTGGGAAAATATAATATTCCTGTGATATTTGTGGCTCATTCACCAATAAAATCTATGCCCAGTAATGCTGATGAAAATATTGTAAGGATTAAAACCAGAGATTTTCTGAATAAAAGAGAGAGTCTATTTGTGGCAATTTCCCAGGCAAAGCTGGATAACTGGGATTTACCTGGAAAAATAATTTTACCAGGTATTGATACAAGTGAATATTTCGGTTATACCGGAGAAACATCTACTATTCTTACAGTTGGTAATTTTTTTAAAAAACGGGATCATATGCTTGGTTATACATTACAGAAAAATATCGTAAATAAAATGTCTTATCAGATAATTGGCTATAACCCTGATTTACCTGAGTCAAGAGAAAGCCAGGGCTTTGAAGATTTGAAACAATGTTACCGGACAAACAGAGTTTATCTTAATACTACACTTTTTCCTTATGAAGATGGTTATAATCTGGCAATGCTTGAAGCAATGGCAACTGGTATGCCTGTTGTATCATGGATTTCACCATCATCTCCGATAATTAACCGGGTAAATGGTGTTTTATCTGATGATCTTAATTATATGAGGAAAAAATTACAAAGACTTTTAATTGATATAAATATGGCAAAAGAAATTGGAGAACGGGGACGACAGACTGTCGCAGAAAAGTTTCCACTCTCCGGTTTTATTCAAAACTGGAATAATGCATTTGAATCTTGCCTTTCAGGAAACTAAATGAGTAATACACAAACTAAACTAAAAATACTTGTAGGCCCTGTATGGACAGTGGGCCTTGCTTCATGCTTATTCAAAGCTTATAGCATCTGCAATGAGAATGAGAACCTTGATCTAAAAATTTTTTCATATCATGATGGGGCAGATGTCCGAATCACATCTTCAAGTTCTTTTCAGGATATACTGCTACAACTTGGAAACTGGGAGCCAGATCTGATTTTTTATCAGGAAGTAACCTCCGGGCCTCTTTTGAAAGGTATTGAGGATATTCAGATTCCGATTGTTGGTATTATCACTGATGGCTGGATTTATGTGGATAAAATAAAACAGATAATCCCTTTCTTTGATGTTTTTGTAACCTGTGAATCATACATTGCCGATTTCTTAAGAAGTCATGGCTGTAAATATATTATTGAACATCCCTTTCATGGTTATTTACCTGAATTACATCATAAAATGGAAGGAGTTCCCAAAGAATTTGATATATCATATATTGGTGTCAAATTTACTGAAAATAATTCCCCTATTTATGCCAAAAGATTTCGTTATTTAAAAAAGATTACTGATTATTTTGAAGGTGGTAAAAATATTTGTATAAAAAGTGATACTTTTGGGGAGGAATATGTTTATCTGCTGAATGCTTCAAAAATTATTTTTAATTATTCACCCACTGATATTACTCACATTATTACTTCCAGAATCTATGAAACAATGGCTTGTGGTTCTCTTATTTTTATTGAAGATACAAATACCGATGCTAAAAAACTTTTTAAAGACAGAGAGCATTGTGTTTATTATAATGATGAAAATTTGCTGGAACTTTTAGAGTACTATCTTTCTCATGACGAGGAACGGGAAAAAATTGCTTATCAAGGGCATCTAATCGCTCCTAAATTTTCTTTGGATAACCAGATTATGGAAATTATTGAAGAAATAAAATCAATAAATTTTTCAGATTTAACGAATTATAACCTGCAAAGGAAGACTACTTTACCGGAAAATATCAAGCTAATCAGATCATTTTCCATTCTTTACAGTACATTATCAGATTTAAGCAGTGCAAAAGATCAACTTTATAGCAATCTTTCTTCAAATATAGACTTATCAGAAACAGAAAACTCTCTTGGATTTGTTTATACTTCTATGGCCCTAAGCCAGGGAATGAAACCTGATTATATCAAAAAAGCAATTACCTACTATAAAAAAGCGGTTCTTCGTAATCCTGATTCAGTTATTTATCTATTTAACCTTGCTCACTCGACCTGTTTACTCTTACCTTTTAAATCAGAAATATTGTTTTATAATTGCCTGAAAAAACTGGAAAACCTTGTTAATGATGAAAGTATTTTTTCAGGAATGTTACATACAGGCTATCATTCTGACATTCCGGTTTACCTGTGGATATATGACTCTTCAAGATTTGCTTTCAGATGGGCAATCTACAGATTATGGCAATTTGTAATGGATAAACCATCATACCTGGACTTATTACGCAAAACTCTTATTGCTCAATGCTGGAACAAGATTGGTGAAATACTCACATTAAAAGAAGAAAACGTTAAAGCAATAGACGCTTTTTATACGTCACTAAATCATATTCCTGATGATGCTGTTATTATGGCAAAATTGGCAGAATGTCTTAGTTACACCCGTAATTTTAAAGAAGCAGAAAATAAGTATCTTCAAGCCCTGAAGCTGGAACCTTATAATGAAAAAATAAAAGAAGCCTATCTGAAAATGTTAAAAAGAAATTAGAAGGGAAATACCATTTATTTATCTGTTATGTGCAAGAAAGAGCAAAAAATTATTAAAAATATGTTAATATAAAGTGATTAAAATATAATTTCGCCTCCAAGAGCGTTCACTATCACTGGTGGTTGAAAAATAATAAGCTTAAAATATATAAAATGAATCAAGGGCCTGAACAAATAGCAAGAGACAATATTGATAAACAGCTCATCGAATCTGGATGGATTATTCAGGACTTCAAAAAAAAATGAGTAAAGGTAAAAAGCCTAAAATAAAAATAATGGTTGCTTCTACCATATACCAAAACAGAGATTTTGTTCTACAAATATGTGCAATTCTTAAAGGTTACGGTTATTATGTAATTAATTCAGAATATGGAACATTACGCCCACCATTAGGTCATAACAACGTTGATGCCTGTTTAGCTGCTGTAGAAGAATGTGATATTTTCTTTGGAATTATTAATCCTTTTTATAGTACAGGCATTACCCATCAGGAATTCCAAAAAGCAATTCAATTGGATAAACCCAGAAGATTCATTGTTCATAGTTTTGTAACTTTTTCAAGAAAACTTCTTGAACAATTTATGTATTCAGACTCATTAAAGACAATACGTACAGCTTTTACAATAAACAAAACATCTGTTATGGACGATATTAAGGTAATTGATATGTATAATGATTCTATTTAATCTAATTTACCATATGAGCAACGAAAATTTCATTGGGTTCAGGAATATTTTCGACCTGACGAAGCGTTTCGTCATGTAGAAGCATTATTTTCCGATATTAAACGAGTAAAAAAAGAATTAGAGGATTTAAATAATTTATAATGGAAACTAATTCAGAACAAATAAAAGATCTTCTTAAGCAAAATGAAGCTGAACAGCTTGAATTTAAAGAAACTGTTGGTAAAGATTCTATTGGGAGTACAATATGTTCTTTTCTTAATAATAAAGGTGGACAAGTTCTTATTGGTGTAACTGATAAAAAAGAAATCGTAGGAGTAAAAAACGCAGATAAATTGAAAAAAGAACTTGAACATTTTTTAATAAAGGAACTTGTACCGGAGGCTCCTGTAATGGTTTCTGTAGAGAATTATGATAACAAAGAATTGATTTTAGTTAAAGTATGGTCAGGCTCTAATCAACCTTATATTTTTAAAGGTAGTATTTTTTATCGTAAAAGAGATAGGACGTTACGAGCATCATCAAAAGAAATTTCTGAACTTATTCATAACAGGCAAATTTCTGAAGTCCATTGGGAGAGAAGAGCTGTCTTAGGAGTTTCTTTAGAAGATTTTGATTTTGAAGAAATTCAAAAAACTATGAGCTCAGCTATGACCTATAATAAGACAAATGAAAGTAATAAAAAACCTCTGGATTTCCTTTCTCAATATGGCTTATTTAAAAACGGTAATTTTACTAATGCCGCAGTTATTTTATTTGCTAAAGAACCAGCTAGATTTCTTCCACAAGCAAGGGTAAGAGTTTCTTTCCTAAGTGAAGGAAAAACAGGAAATAAATTTATTGATGATCAAATTTTAGAAAATAATTTATTTAAAAATATTGATGATATTTTTCATTTTCTGCAAAAAAACTTAAATTATATTAGTAAATTTGATAAAACAAATTGGCAACGAAAGAGTGATTTTATTTATCCCATGTCTGCACTTCGTGAGGGTGTCTTAAATGCTTTGGTTCACCGAGATTACTCAAATATTTCCGGGTCTATTTCTATTATTATTTATCCTGACAGGCTAGAAATAACTAATACAGGTCAATTACAATTAAAAATCAGTGAGTTGAAAAAATATCATCAATCTATACTTGTTAATCCTGATATAGCACATATTGCTTTTCTTAGAGGTTTTATTGAAAAAATTGGGCGAGGAACATTAAAAATTATTGATGCTTGCAAGCAGTCAGGATTAAAATCTCCTGAATGGGAAACTGATAGTAATTCTGTAAAACTTACACTTTTTAAAAAAATTGAAGATAGAAGATTAATACCAAATATTTTTGAAGGAATAGGGCAATTAACAAATGATATAGCAACTAAGGGATTATTTAGAGTATTAGGTGAGGCAAATGAAGCGGTAAAGCAAAATGCAATTGAAGAAGAAAATAAATTAGCAGCTAAAAAAGTTATTGAAGAAGAAAAAAGGAAAAAAAGAATTGAGGAAATAACTGAGGAAATAGCTGAAGGAACAACTGAAGGAGTAAAAATTAGACTAGCAAAGATAATTGAAATGATTTTTTATAAACCTGGAATAAAAACAAAACAATTTATTAAAGAGTTGTCCGTTTCAGAACGAACCATTAAGGAAAATCTTAAGTTACTTGCTGATTCAAAAATTATTTATTACCAGGGAAGCAATAAGATAGGCGGTTATCATCTTGAGACAAATATTTTAGATAAAATTACTGGCTGATATGGATAAATTGCATTATAACCTGCACGATAAATTGCATTATAACCTGCACGATAAATTGCATTATAACCTGGATAATTTAGCTGACCCGGATATATTAGCAAATGACATTATTGAAAATCTTGAAGACGGGATAGAAAGTTTTAAAGAAATATTGATAACAATAAACAGAAAATAATTAGTTTGAACCAGAATACTTTTTTACAACAGCCTGAAGCTGAGTAATTGCATAAGATATTATTTTTTTTTCAGCGTTAAAAATTTTACTTTTGTTAAGATATTCTGTATTATTGAGAAAACAAGAGGTTTGAGATGTTCCAAGAACCAGTTTTTTATAAAGTTCCAGAATCTCTTTTCGGGGCCTGGCTTACAGATTTCATTTCCATAGGTGTTTCCCAGTTATAATACCCTGCCTTATTTAGCTCTTTATTAAGTTGTTCAATAATACTTCCGTAGCTAATAATCCTATTCTTAATATTTATATCGTTTTTTTTAGTATTTATTTTAATCAGTGCTTTAAAAAGCTCATTATGACAATTAATATCAAGATTCTTATACATATTAAAAAGGATTTGCTGAACTTCCCTGTGTTCCTGCAAATTCTTTTCAATAAATTCCTGCTTAAAATCATAAAATACCGTTTCCTGACCAATCCAGGCTTTATCCATCCAGATCCATCTCTCAGAATTTAGAGTATCACCAGATTTCCATTGCGCCTCAACTCGCCATATATCATCTGAATTATTTGCTGGCACCGATTTCTGATTACTTGTCTTACCATTTTTATAATATATTTTCCAGGAGCATTTTTTCTTTAGACAATCTTTATTCGAATCATTAACAGATTTAATTAATGCAGCTTCTCTAAGTTCACTATTTATATACTTTATAGTTTCCCTGGCATATTGGATAATTTCAGGATTTCTGGCTGTTTGGAGAATATCACTAAAATTATTTTTTGCTTCATTGAGTTTTCCTAACATTAAAAGGCAATAGGCAATTTTTACAAAATCATCTTCAATTCTGAAATAAACTAAATCAAACACTTTAAGTGCTTTTTCATAATTTTTATTTTTGATAAGCTCGTTTGCCTTGTCTCTTAATTGGGTATTTGTATATTTTTTTCCTTCAAACTCCTGTTGTTGTTCATTTTGTGCAATTACCGGAAAAAAGAAAATAAAGCTGCTACTCAAAAGTAAAGAAAATATCTGATATTACGCAATTAGGGAAAGCCTTGTCAATACAGGTGGAATAAATAATTG
>CAYRDV010000233.1:2104-9794 GCA_964422885.1 uncultured Candidatus Sericytochromatia bacterium | reverse complement strand
TTATTGTAAACTATATTTCAATATGGAAAAAGCAAAGGAAGAACTGATTAAACTTCTTGACTTATTAAAGTTAGAACAGCAGGAAGAATTAAATCAATATAAACAACAAATACTGGAAACACCGCTAAATGACAGAAAAAAGCGTGGTATCACCTGGTATCCTGTAGTTATCTCTGATACTGAGCTTGGTTATGGGCAAAAGCTGGCAATTGAAATCGAAAAAACAAATAACCTAAATTCTCCTCATTCCTTTCAGCCGGGAAAAATAGCAGCTTTATTCAGCAATAATGAATCAGGTAAAATTGGGAATTCACTAACTGGTATTGTCACATCTGTCAGGGATAACAAGCTAAAATTGCTTTTACATAGTGATGATTTACCTGATTGGACAGATGAAGGAAAACTTGGTCTGGATTTGTTTTATGATGAAACTACTTTTCGGGAAATGAATTTTGCCGTAAACAGGATAATCAATGCTGAAAATAATAGGTTGTCAGAGTTACGTGAAATACTTCTTGGATGTAAAACTGCTGAGTTTGAGAAAATTAATGAAAAAATTTATTTTTCTGAGCTAAATCAGTCTCAAAATGAAGCAATCCAAAAAATAGACGCAGCTAAAGATGTTGCGATAATACATGGACCACCGGGAACAGGTAAAACAACAACATTAGTCAGAGCGATTCAACTAACTCTAAAAAATGAAAAACAGGTTCTTGTCTGCGCTCCCAGTAATCTGGCAACAGACCTGTTAACAGAAAAGCTTGCTTTGCTTGGCATCAGTGTATTACGGATTGGACATCCGGCAAGAGTCACAGAAACAGTTATCCAACATACCCTGGATCAACAGGTTATCAGTCATAGCGGTTATAAAGCCCTTAGACAGTTGCAAAAGGAGGCCAAAGACTTAAAAGCTCAGGCAATAAAATTTAAGCGAAATTTTGGCTATGAGGAAAGGCAAAACAGGCAAAAAATTCTAGCCGAAGTAAAAAACATGCTTTCTGAAGCACGGAAGCTGGAAAAAACTATTCTGAATGATATTGTTGATAATATTCAGGTAATTACCTGTACTCTTGTTGGTGCTTCACATGAATTATTAAGAAAAAAAGAATTTTCTACCGCTTTTATTGATGAAGCTGCCCAGGCTCTTGAAGGAGCTTCATGGATACCGGTTTTAAGAGCAAAACGAATAATTTTTGCCGGTGATCACTGTCAGTTACCTCCTACTGTTAAATCAGCTGAAGCAATAAAAAAAGGCTTATCTGTTACTCTTTTTGAAAAATGTATTCAGAGGCAGAAAGCAGATACCTTGTTAGAGGTTCAATATCGGATGCATGAAGAGATAATGAGTTTTTCCAGCTATGAGTTTTATGAAGGTAAACTTATCGCTGATGATTCTGTAAAAGATCAGGTATTGGGAGATTCAGATGGGATTGTTGCTAATGCGGTTGATTTTATTGATACTGCCGGATGTGGATATCATGAAGAAGTAAATGCGGATCTCAAAAGTTATTTTAATCATGATGAAGCCAATCTGTTATTCAGGCATTTAACAAAATTATTAGAAGCTTTAACCCATCCCCTAACCCCTTCCCTTGGTCTAACGCCCAAAGGAAGGGGAACTAATAACATTGGTATTATTTCACCATATAATGCTCAGGTAATTTTACTCAAAAAACTGATTAACCAATATCCTGAGCCTGCTAAATACAAGGCACAAATTACTATTGATACGGTAGATGGGTTTCAGGGTCAGGAACGTGAAATAATTTATATTAGCCTGGTAAGAAGTAATGATAAAAATGAAATTGGATTTTTAAATGATATCAGGAGAATGAATGTTGCAATGACCAGAGCCAAGAAAAAACTGGTAATTATTGGTGATAGTGGCACATTGGCCAAACATTCTTTTTATAAGGACTTTTTGGATTATTCTGAAACAATTGATGCTTATAAAAGTGCCTGGGATTTTATGGAATAAATTAAAGAATTCCTTAAACAGAACAAAAGTTGTATATTATATAAGAGCATAAAATTCAAACATATTTTTGATATACAAAATAGAATTTGTAATCAACTGGTAATAAAAAATGGATGAGCATTCTGTTCAAGTTGAAAAAGATCAGAGTTTAAAAGACTTTGCTTCTTTTTTAAAGAAAAACTTTTTAACCGAACTGGCGAAAGAAAATATTCAGCGAGTAAGAAAATTGGATATTCCCTTAATGCGGTTTTTTTCGCATATGTCAGAGCGTGAATTACTGGAAGCATCAATAATAGGGCTAAATACTTTTTTGACAGATATTGAAGAAGGTAAAGCTGTCGAAACTGCAGAAAAAAATCTTGAATTATGGGAAGCAGATAAACTACCAGGTATTTCTCAAGATTCATTGGAGCCTAGCGATCTGGTTCTGGTTTATGTTGCTCAGAAACAAGCCCTTTTTGATTTTATTCCTAAATTTACACAGGATCCCCTAATCATTATTAATATTATCCATTCTCTTGAAGATTTCTACATGAAAACACAGGATGCTGCTTTTAAACTTTATATCAAGCTTAGGACAGCTTCTGCTGAAAGAACAACAAAGCTTCAGGCGGAACAGGATGCAACAATGAAATATGCCAATGAACTAAAAGAAGTAAATGATAAGCTTTTACATCAATCAAAAAAGTTAAATATCAAAACAGAAGAATTAAAAGACTCAAACAATAGAATTGAAGCAATTCTTGAAAGTATAAATGATGGGTTTTATTCTCTTGATAATAACTGGAATTTTACTTATTTAAATGCAAGAGCCCAGAATAGCCTTGGAAAACCAAGAGAAGAACTAATCGGTAAAAATATTTTTGAAGTCCTACCAGTGCTTAATAATTCTAACTTTGGTGAGTCATTTAAAAAAGCAATGAACGAAAAAGTAATGATTCATCTGGAAGGATATTATTCGCTTGGGGATGCCTGGTATGAAATCCGGGTTTATCCTTCAGAAAGCGGTTTATCAATATTTTTTATGGATATCACTGAGCGAAAAAATGCTGAAGAAAAACTGACAAAACAAGCTTTGGATTTAACAAGGTCAAATGAAGAGTTGCAACAGTTTGCCTATATTGCTTCACATGATTTACAGGAGCCTTTAAGAATAATATCCAGTTATGTACAGTTACTGGTAAGAAGGTATAAATCAAAATTAGATGATGATGCCGATGAATTTATGAAATTCATTCTTGAAGGGGTAAACAGGATGCATTCATTAATAGAAGATTTACTTGAATATTCAAGCGTTGATAAAAATAATAATGAGTTTTATAAAACCAGCCTTGAAATATCATTTAACCAGGCTAAAAAGAATTTATTACAAACAATAAAGGAAAATGAAGCGAGGATAGAAGCTGATAATTTTCCCGAATTATCAATAGATCAATCACAGATTACCCAGTTATTTCAGAATCTCTTAAGTAATTCTATAAAATACAGAAGTAAAAATACACCGAAAATATATATAAGTGCTATCCAAAAAGATAATGAGTGGATGTTTTCTGTTAAAGATAATGGTATTGGAATTGAGCCACAATACTTTGATAAAATTTTTCTGATTTTTCAAAGACTTCATACCCGTTCTAAATATCCTGGTACAGGAATCGGCCTGGCTATTTGTAAAAAAATTGTTGAACATCATGGTGGTAGAATCTGGGTTGAATCAGAATTTGGTAAAGGTTCTACCTTTTTCTTTACGCTTCCTGGTTAAATGAACAAAAACATATTCATCTCTTATGGTTTTACCTTAATAGTTTTGACCAGTTTATAACCATCTGTATTATTACCTGTTACTGAATTAGCCATATTTGCAGAAAGACTGTCAACAAAAACATTATCACCAGTATTGGATGTATCTGCCTGACCTTTATAAGGGCTTTGTGTATAAACCTTACCTGAAATATCCTCTGGAAAAGCGACCTGTGTTACTAATAAAGATCTACTGTTATTGTCAAGTATTTCCACATGTAGATGAGGTGCTCTTCCACGATACCATCCAGGGTAAATACTGATAAAATTTACCTCCCCGTTAGCATCTGTAGTCTGCCTGCCCCTTAGAAAATGTGCATTTGTAAAATCTACACTCTGCATACCGCTTCCACCATATTCAGAATAATATCCCTCTGCATCACAATGCCATAAATCAATTTTTGCACCTGCAAGAGGAGTATTTGTATTTATATTCAAAATTTTAAAATTTATAAGTAAGGCTATTCCTTTTCTATCAGATACAATATTTGACTGAACAAGTTCTGATGGGGTTTTAATCGGAAATGGCCCTTTTGTTTCACTGGGGCTTACACCTCCTAATGTACCTGTAGAATTACCGGGGAATAGTTGAGGACCCTGTACACACGCCTCAAGAAGTACAGGTATTGTAATTATTGTTCCAAGGCTAAAAAAACCTTTTTTAATAAATTCTTTTCTATTTAAATCTTTATTCATATTATTTCTCCAATTTTTAAAATTTTACTTAAATAATTACAGTTTTTATTTAATATTAACATCATCTGTAATTTCATTTTTGGCCTCTTTAAACTCCTTGATACTTTTACCAAGTCCTTTCGCAACTTCAGGTAATTTTCCAGGCCCAAATACAATCAAAGCGATAATTAGTATAATTACAAGCTCTGGAACACCAACTCCAAACATTTACTCTCCTTTTTCTAATTTTTATTAATAATTTAGTAAAAAAATTCATTTCTTAAGTTTTTTCTTTAATATTGAATTATTTTATAATTGTGAAACCTTATGAGTATTACTGTTGCTCTACCCACAACCCTATAAGTGCTTTTTCTTCCTCAGTAATTGTTACAGGGCGTTTTGGCATTTTTCCTTCAACAATAACTTCCTGTTTAATCTGACCCGCACGGGCTTTTATCTGTGATTCGGTATCAAACATTATTCCTCCTGCCTGTCCGTTTCCCATCGACGGGTTTTGTGAATGGCATATAGTACATTTTTGTGTAATCAGTGAAATTACTCTTACTGAATCTACTGACTGTTTAGTATTCCCATTTTCAGGTGCAGTTACTGATGAACCATTACAACCATTTAATAAAATGACAGTTACTCCCAAAAATAAAGTTTTTTTCATATATACTCCTTTATCATACTAGGCTAGAAACCAGGTTCTATATGTCATTTACCTTCGTTTCCATTTTTAATTCCTTTATATTATTAGTATGACAAGTGGTAATTAATAGATTATTAGTAAATTGTAAAATTATTGTGAAACTAATTTTATTTATTTTATGAGAAAAAGATATTTATATTTTTCGACAATTACTGTCATATTTTAGTAAAAATTAGATAAAAAATTTAAATTTTACTTTATTTCATAACAAAGTAAAACTTTGCCTGGAATCTTAGAAGGTTAAAGGAAGCTCAATTGTTAATAACAAACCGCCTTTAAAATCAGATGGTATACCAGCTTTTACAGCCCCCCCGTGAAGCTCTATAATCTTTTTTACAATCGCAAGCCCAAGTCCTGTACCACCTGTATCCCTTGTACGTGATTGATCAGTTCTATAAAATGGTTCAAAGATTTTCTCAAGATGTTCTGCTTCAACTCCTGCCCCATAATCTCTTACATTTAAAAATGCTTTTGCAGATGTTAACTCAATATTTAACTCAACTTCTGAATTTTTAGGAGCATACTTTGTAATATTAGAAAATATATTATTAAATACCCTTTCTATTAAAAGTTTTTCAACCTTTATTACAACAGGTCTTTCAGGAAAAATCCTGATAATTTTTATATTATTATCATGAAATAAAATCATATTTTTTTCAATATTTTCATTTATTATTTCCCTGAAATCAAGACTTTCCATCCTGTATTTTTCTGTATTTAATTCAAGCTCCGAAGCATCAAGTAAATCATTTATCAGATTATCAAGATTTTCAGACTCCTGGATAGATCTATCAATATACTTCTGATTACCTTTTCCTTCCTTAAGAAGCAACTCCTGAGCAAGGCGAATTTTGGCAAGAGGGGTTCTTAATTCGTGTGAAACATCAGCAATAAGTCTTTGTTTTTCATTTAGCATATTCCTTATTTTTAAAACCATATTATTAAAAGCTTCAGCAATTTCCCTGAATTCACTTTTATCAGAAATATTTATACCTTTAGAAAAATTTCCTGAAGAAACATTATTTATTGAAATTATCAGATCTTTAAACGGTTTTAAAAGATACCTGGTATATGGTATCAGAAATATTCCCAGAAAAATCATAATAAAAAGGGCTGTAAGTACAAGCTGTTTTTCACGAGAACGCGGAGGGGGGAAATTATTCAAACTGACCATAATAATACCTTTTTCAAAATCATTTTTGGAAAGGTAGCCCATAAGTATAGGACCTGTTTTTTCCCTGTGAATAACCTGTGGCTTTTTTTGTGTAAGGAGTTTGGAAAATGACTCATTCTGGCCAGCTAATATATGCTCCTGACTACAATGGTAAACACAGTTATTTCCTTTCCAGTATGAAATATCCCAGGAAGTATGTCTTCCTAACTGAATTATCCTTTCCTCAAGTTTTTCCGGATTTTTTTCATATGTTTCCAATAAAACAGAAGATAATAATACAAGGTTTTCACCGAATGGTATATTCAGACGTTTCTGAAAATCCCTGCTCGTAATAAGGTTAACGATTACAGTGGTAAGAAAAGTTGTAGCTATTAAAATTACAAATGTATAAAGATAAATTTTTCGGTACAATTTATTGATCATATTAAAGAACCGGAAAAATATATCCAATACTTCGAACAGTCTTGATAATTTCTGCTTCTTTAGGGTTATCTCCTAATTTTTGCCTTATTTTACTTATAAAAACATCTACTGTACGGTCAAATGAATTAAAATCAATGCCCCTTATTTTATCCATTAATGAATCCCTACTCTGAACAATTCCTGAGTTTTCCATAAGAGTCTGTAATAAATCAAATTCTGTAGTTGTAAAATCTACCATCTGTCCATGTCTACTGACCTGGCGGGAATCAAATTCCATTTTTATATCCCAGGTAGGAGAATAAATTACATTTCGAGGGGCTTCAATCTTTTTTTCAGCCCTAGTACTCCTTTCCATCCTCCTGAATATAGTTTTTATTCTTGCAAGAAGTTCCCTTGGGTTAAAAGGTTTTGACATATAATCGTCAGCACCCAGCTCAAGCCCGACAATCCTGTCTATATCACTTTTTTTAGCTGTAAGCATAATTACAGGCAGGTTAGGATTATGCTCCCTGAGTTTTTTACAAACCTCAAAACCATCCATTCCAGGCATCATAAGATCCAGAATAACCAGTTCAACATTATGTGTTTTTACGTAATCAACACCTTTTTGTGGGTTGTTTGAAGCAGTAAGAAAATAGGAGGTATCATCAAAAAAATCTTTTAGAAGATCAAATATACCCAAATCATCATCAATTATATGGAGTTCGATTTTTTCTATCATTTTCTCCAGGTTTCCTCTGGTAATAATTTAACTCTATAATAAATATGCCAGAAAATTATAATATTTTTATTATTGGATTGTAAAAATCATGTAAAGCTATTGGTTTCAGGGTATTTAATATTTATCGAATAAAGTGTTGTCTAAATAAAATCTAACGATACTTATCGTTAGATTTTATTTACAATTAGTATAGAAAGAGATTACCAAATT
>CAYRDV010000233.1:0-2094 GCA_964422885.1 uncultured Candidatus Sericytochromatia bacterium | reverse complement strand
ACCAAATTTGGCTAAAATCAAAATCAATATTACATTCCCCAAGTTCAAAATTTATAATCTGAGTATTTGCATCAGCAATCCTTTTATAATTTCCTGATTCAAGTTGAAAAACTTCTGCATTTTTGCCATTTATATCAACAATAATATAATATTTTACTCCTTGTTCCTGATAAATTTCATATTTAATATTTTTATCTTTGATAGCAGTTGACGGAGATAATATTTCAAATATTAATACCGGTGGTTTACTAAGATAATTGCCTGAAGCCTGATGACAAATAATAGAATTATCTGGTTGAAGAATTGTATTCTCATCAATTTTCCATTCAACAGGAATTAAAGGTTTACATTTTTTACAATCCTTCAAAAGAGTTTTTAACTGGGAATGAATATTTCCACTTACATCCTGGTGTTCAATTGATGGTAAGGGAGTCATTGCATACGGAATACCATCAATAAGCTCCCATCTACCACCCCATTGATAATAGTCATCAAATGTATATCTTGGTATATAACTAAATTTTCTCATTTGTATTTACCTCAATATAATTATAATATCATTTTGGCACAGGGATATACATTCAGATAATGATATGGCATGATATTATGTAAATTTCTTAATTTTTTTTGAGGTTATATATGTCTAATTTAAATGGTATCAACAAACAATTACATGATTTGGTTAATTCCGGCTCAGAATCAGTTGAACAAATTCATAAATCGATTGCCAATCTTCCTTTTGAACTTGCCGAAAATGTAGAAATACTGGCAACTCCTGCCAGAACACTGAAAGAATTACAAAATAATATGATTGGTGGCGTTTATTCGGTAATCAGAATGGTAAATGATCGTGTTTCTGAGTTTACTGATTCAATAATTGAAAAAACTGGTAAATAAGAGTGTGAGTCGTGAAAGGTGCCCTTCGGCTCCGCTCAGGGTACATTGAGCGAAGTCGAAATGTCGTCTCATGTCTGACGTTTCACGATTTCTAAGTAACAGATGCTTCTGAGTTTTCAGATTCCTTACCGATAAAAGGTTTTTCAAAATTTATCTTTTTCTTTCTGATAAAAATCCTGATTATCAGGTTTCTAAAGTCATCAATATAAGTATAGATTGCTGGAACAACAACCAGCGTAAATATAGTTGAAGTAATAAGACCGCCTATTACAGCAACAGCCATTGGGCTTTGAGTTTCAGTACCAGCCCCCATACTCAGGGCAATTGGCATCATTCCTGAAATCATTGCTATTGTTGTCATAATAATCGGCCTTAACCTTGCCAGTCCGGCAGAAATTATTGCATCCCTTCTGGAAATACCCTTTTTCTGTGACATCATAGCGTATTCAACAAGTAATATCGAGTTTTTGGTAACAATACCCAAAAGCATAATTATCCCAATCAAAGCCATTAATCCAAGAGGTTTATTGCTTACAAGCAGGCCAAGCATTGCCCCGCCAATGGATAATGGTAAAGCAACCATGATCGTCATTGGATGTAGGAATCCTCCGAATAAAAGAACCAGGACGGCATAAATAAATAAGACTGCTGCAAAAATTGCTTTGGAAAATTCACCAAAAACATCGGCCATCACCTTTGCTTCCCCAAATGCTCCGCTTAAAACATTGGGAGGAAGATTTGTCATTATTGGCAGTTTATTAATAATTTCCATTGCCTGCCCCAAAGGTAAACCATTAAGATTGGCACTTATTGTCACCTGCCTTGCCCGGTCATACCGGTTTATCTGCACAGGGCCGCTGGCAACCGTTAAATCTGCAACCGACTTAAGTGGTATAAGACCGCTTTTCCCTTGAACAAGAAGATTTCCAATTGCATCTATGTCATGTTTGATTGTATCCTGGAATTTTACCCGGATATTTATCAGCCTTTCTCCGGCATTAAATTTTGGCATATTGACATCAATATCGCCCTGAGTGGCGATTCTTGCCATTCTGGCAATACTTGCCACAGAAACGCCCTGATCGGCCGCACGCTTGAAATCAGGCTTGACTATTATTTCCGGTCTGAGTTCAGTGGCACTGGAATTTACATCCCTCAAAATATTTAAAGAACGCATCTGGTTCAAAAGTTTATCTG
>CAYRDV010000232.1:0-9820 GCA_964422885.1 uncultured Candidatus Sericytochromatia bacterium | reverse complement strand
TTGTTAAAGATTCGGCATGAAAGTTTAACTTAGGTATATCAGCGGATACCAACACATTTTCAACCGGATAGCCTAAGGTATGGTAAATTGTTCCGTTTAGATTCACACTTTGGCTAATGTCTGTCGAAGAGGGCCCCGTACTTACAGATGGTGATGGGCTGACTGTAGGTGCAGGAGAAGCCCCTGTTGCAGAATCAGGCGTGGTGGATAAAGATGGGGATGGTGACGCACTATTATCAAAAACATTTATTTTTATTTTTACAAACTTTGAAGAATCCTGTTTAGCTGTAGCTTTAAGAATTACAGAACCAGTTAAATTTGCCTTAAAAATCCCTTCATTACTAATCTCAACTATTGTGCTATCACCGGAAGACCAATCAGCTTCGTTGGTAATAGTGCCATCATTTAATTTGACATTAGGGGCAATTTTTTTACTCTCGCCTTTATTAACATTGATTATTAAATCTACCTGTTCTTCTTTAACTTCAATATTATTACCAGTATTAACAGTATCAGATGACGTATTAGGGGTAACGTTAGTACATGAAAATAATAATGCCAGCAGCAAAAAAGTATATTTTTTATGAATTTTAAGCATATTTCCAAACAAGTAAAAAAATAATATCAGAGAAATATTACCATGAGACACTAAAAGCACAAAGATTAGTTCAATGAGTTCATGGATATTGTTCCTGATATTGAAAAATAATTTAACTTTTAAACAAAATTAAACTTTAATTACAAAGTAAATTTAAACATAATATCTAGAAAGAAAAAAGAAATTTAGGGTATATAAGTATTATTACTAAAACAATTTTTTATAAAATAAGGAGTTAGAGCTATGTGTGTACAATTTAATAAGGCTTTGATCCCCCAGGAAATGCCTAAAGCTGGTGGTGACGGGGGAGTAAAAAAAGTCGAACCGGCTCCTACGCCAAAACCTACTACTGAAGGTTTAAGTGATGTTGAAAAATCAGAGCTTAAAAATTTGATGAATGGTGGGAAAGAATCAGCTAAAACCGGGAAATTTGAAAAGAAAGAATTTGAAAATACTTTACCCGATGATTTCTTTAAACACAAAAAAGATAAGCCTGGTGTTCAAGAGATTGGAAAACAGCTTGAAGGGATTATTAAGGAATTAAAAGTAACAGCTCCTGTAGAAAAAATCAGAAATGCCTCAGATGATGATAAAGCCGCATTACTTATTAATTTTCAAAGTAAGTTAGACGGCACATCCCTTCCTAACCTGAAGGTAATGAGAGATTATCTGGTAAAAGAAATGGCAAACCCTGTTAATAAAGATGATCCATTATTAGGAGCAATGTTAACTGCTGTTAATAAGACAATTGATAAAAGAGAAAGCGGGGGTTTTCCACATATTCAACTTACCGATGTTCACCCTGTACATCATCATCCAAATATTATTAATTATGGAGATAGTCAAATAAAATATTCCTGCTCCTTTGCGACCAGAAATACTATTTTATAAATAAAAAATGTCTGAGGTTACCAGCCTTCCCGCAAATTTTGTGCAATGGCTCAAAAATAAAAACGAGAACGATTACTGGTATGCCTCAGATGTTCCTCAAGATTTTGCTATAAAAAAATTCCATTACTATTCCAAAGCCTTAAAAGAAAAATCCCTTCAATGTAAACAGGTGACATGGTTTATTACGAACAAATGTGATTTGTCCTGTGTCCATTGTGGTGTTTCTGCCAATGAAAGAGCATTTTCAGAATTAACTCTTGAACAGTTTATAACCTTTATCCCCAAATTAAAAAAAATTGGTGTTGAATACATTACCTTATCTGGTGGCGAACCACTGGTCAGAAAAGATGCCCCGGAAATTATTTCGACTCTCAAAAAATACGGTTTTAAATTGGGCATGGTTACAAATGGTTCAAAAGTTAAAAAACTCTGCCAGAATATGACAGAGTATAAGCTTGATAGTATTAGTATCAGCATTGATGGAATGGAAAAAAACCACTCATTAATTCGAAAAAGTAAAAGTAATTTTCAAAAAGCAATTGAATCTATAAAAACTGCTAAAGAGGCTGGAGTAAAAATAGTTGCGGTCAGTACCTGCGTTTATCCGCACAATATTGAAGATTTAGAACTTTTGAAAGAAACAATTTTTTCAAATGGAGCAGATCAATGGATATTGAGGCCAATAACCCCTTCAGGACGTGCCTTTGAAAAAAGTGATTATTTTATGAATCATCATCAGATCAAAAATTTATTATATTTTGCCACATTAAATTTGCTAAAAGGTTATGATGTCACAGTAGGTGCTGATTTGGGCTATCTTGGAAAACTTGATAGTTCTCTGTATTCAGCCCCCTATTTTTGTTCTGTGGGCTGGAATTCGATGATAATACTGCCAAATGGAGATATAAAAGGATTTGATGAAGCACATCTTCCTTATGAAGGTAATCTTTTAACAGATGATCTGGAAGAAATATGGTTTAACGGTTTTAAATATTACCGGGAACCAAACTTACCAGAAACTTGTTACCAATGTGAATATTTTATCAGTTGCCGGGGTGGTTATATCCCTGGTGCAGAAATGGGCAGAAGATGCCTTAAGCCTGTTTTAAAAATGTTTGAGGAAGATGCGCAAAAAACGGTGTAAACAATGTTTTATAAAAGAAGGTACGGCCCTTCTTTATGATTTTTTTGCTGTTGGTAAAAAATCAGAAAATCAGAAAAATGTAACAGTTGTTTCATTTAGTGAAAATGGACTATGTCAATACTGTGAGGCTTATAACCTTAATTTTGACAGAGAATATATTAATGAAGAATTATCAGACTTTATTCTTAATTCAGATTCTAATTCAGAATATCAGGCATTTGTTGCTCTCTCAGGTGGTAAAGATAGCCTAGCAGCCCTTTCTCTGGCAGTTGAAGTGTTTGAAATGAAAGTTATCGCATTTACTTATGATAATGGTTTTATTCCTCAAGAAATAATAAAGCAGTCAGAAAAAATATGCAAAAAATTAAATGTACCCTATATAGTTGTCAAAAAAGAACTTTATAATGAATTTAAAAACGAATACCAGCCTGATAAAAATGGTGTATGGAAAGCAAAAACAGGGATTGATTTCTGCCAGATTTGCTCTGGTGGTATTTCGCTGGCAATGAAAAGGCTTGTAGAAGATTATAAAATTAATAAAATAATTTTTGGTAACAAAATTTATTCGCAACTTTACCCTAAAGTATCATCAATTAAAAAACTAAAATTTTTAATAAATGAAGAAGAAAAAGAAGTAATAACGATCAATTTTCTTTATGCCTTACAAATAAATTCAGAAATTCAGACAAAAGTTTTAAATGGTCTGGGCTGGATAGATCCTAAATTACCAGGATATACCTCAAACTGTCTTATACCCGGGTTTGTTGAATATTCACGAAGCAAAAAAATCAGAACTCATTCTGATGCTGGGTATATAGAAAGAGAGCTTAGAAGTAATCTTTATACTAAAGAAGAAGCAAAAGAACTTATTTTTGCTAAAAAATATATTGATCCATCCTCAAAAATAACTGAGTTTTTTCAGCATATTTAAATTATTATATCTTAAGGTATTAGACTCACCTTTATTAATCAAGTATTTTTTGTCAACTATGTTGACAAAACGTATTCTTAATGATAAGATGATATATTAAGGAGTTATCAAATGTCTTACCTTGGCAAGGAATTAATAAAATTAAGAAAAGAAAAAGGCGTTTCCCAGGAAAATATCGCTAAAAAACTGGATTGTACACGTTCATATATTTGCAAACTGGAAAGTGGAGAAAGAATACCAAACAAAGAATTAGTATTAAAAATCTCTGATGTTTTTTCTTTAGAGTCATATATGACTAACAAATTACTTATATTGGCAAAACTAAGTCCTGAGCTTAGCTCTGATAGTGACAGTCATCGTATTGCCTTACGGCTAATCATTGATTTTAAAAATGATGGATTACTTGAAGAAGCACGATATTTAATTTCTACTTGCCTGAAAATTTTTGACAACAAAATAGAACTTTCTTCATTAATGGCAAACTTACACTTATTAAAAGATGATTTTGATAAAGCCATTAAATTAAATGAAGAAGTTCTTGAGCATTTTCCTGAACAGGAAACAGATAAACTAAAAATTACCAAAGCGGAAATAGTTCATAATCTTGGTTATGTTTATCTTGAAAAAGCTCTTAAATTAAAAAAAGAATGGGAAATTTCAAATATTAATAAAGTTGGAGAATCTGAAAAACAATTAAGAAAAGATTGTATTGAGAATCTTGATACTGCAATCGAAAAATTTGAATTAGCCCTTCAGGAAGAACCAGAACATGAGCATATCATAGAACAATTGGCAGTCGCTTATTTAAACCGGGCCAGTATTGAAGAAAATGAGAGTATTAAATCTAACTGGCTAAACAAATCAATACAGATGTACGATCAAGTAATAAGCTCCCCGGTAAAACATCAAAGTGATACAAGTAAAGTTAATTCTTCAATATTTTTAGCAATGATTTTTGGAAAACTAAAAAAGCTGGAAGAAGCATCAAGATTAATTAATATTATTATTTGCTGCCAGCCCAAATATTTTCTGGGGTATTACGCAAAAGCCTGTATCTATGCTCTTAACGGAAAAGATATGGATAGTTTATTAAAAATTGCTTTTTCAGCTCTTAAAAAAGCAATTGAATTAAATTCTGCTATCGAAAAGGAAATGTTATGGGATCCTGATCTAAAAAATTTATCTTCTTCAAGTGTTTATAAAGATTGGTTCAGTAGTTTTTATCAAAATGAATTAAAATCCAAAGAGGAAAATCAAAAATGAAATGCAAAGCTATTATCTTATCATCAGTTATTTTATTGCTTAACAGTTGTAAGGCAACTCCTTTCCTGGTAAGAGAGACTAATCTGGATGGAGCAGCAAATATTGAAGCCAGCAAAAAGAATTCTTTGGACCCTAAGGGAAATGGAGCAATAGATCCTCGTCCTTTATATGAAAAGGGAGTAACTAAAATTAACTTCAATAAAGGGGATAACAATCTTTCATTTAAAATTAAACTTGCTACAGGCATGAACACAAAAGCAGTAGAAAACTGTACAGATGCCAAATGTGTATCAGCTTCAGCGGAGTATCAGCAAATTCTTCAGTCACCTGAGTTAAAAAACCTAAAGTCAGTTAAGGGAGAGGTAACAGTTGACTCAGTCACAATTCCAATAGAAGTTGATGCCACAAATCTTCTTCCGGATCTATCCCATGCCCTGGAGCTTATCGGGCTGGCTAAAAACTCCGTAGTTAAAATAAAAGGAACAGCTTATGATAAAGATGGCAAAATATTGGGTCAAAAAGAATACCAAAAAACTATTACTGAAAAAGTGGATACAGTTGAGCTGGAAATCCTGATAGGTAATATTCAGAACAAAATTCAGGGAAAAATGTAGAGATATGCCATGGCATATCTCTATTTGATGTTAAACCATGAGAAAAGCATTTTCTAATCTTTGAAAAATAGTTTCAACATAAGCCAGATGTTCAGGCTTCATCAGGCAACTTCTCAAAATTATCATTGAATCATTATCCCAGATTAGTTCATCGGTATAACAGCCAAGTTCTTTGTTTACTTTTAATTTAGCCAAAAAAAGAGGAGAATCCTGATGATTTTCCAAATAATTAAAAATTAGTTCTGTTTTAGCTGAGATTTCTGAGACATTTCTACTGTTAACTTTGGGGAAATAACAGACAATATCCAGTTCTGGCTCTATAAACAAAATAAAATTTTCCGATTCTTTTATTTTTTTACTTAAATTAAGAGCAGCCTGGCGGGTCTTTCTTAATATTTTTCCAAAACCTTGCTCCTCTTTAAGCGGAAAAAATTTTAAGGTTGTCCAGAATGCGCTGGCAGCAGCACCAGCTCTTGAGCATTCAAGGCTAATTTCACCAAGATGTAATTCTTTTGAAGTAAAGTAAGTATAAGGAGAATCATGAGAATAAAATCTGCCTACTGATGGCTCAGAAAAAATAATACAGCCACACCCATACGGCTGTAAGCCATGTTTGTGTGGATCAATTACCACACTGTCTGCATTGGCAATTACCTGAAAACATTTCCCGTTTATTATAGTGTCATTTGCCAGTACAGTATAAAAACCACCATAAGCAGCGTCCACATGAAGCCGAAAATTATATTTTTTTGCCAGTTCCAAAATTTGTTCGAGAGGGTCCAAAGCTCCAAGAGCAGTTGTACCAGTTATTACAACAACAGTTCCAATCGAAAAGTTTTTTAACTTATCTTCTAAATCATTTAAATCCATTTTTCCATGTTTATCATTATTAATAGAAATGCTCCGGGCACAAATAACTTCACACATCCTTCCATGTGTATAATGGGCATGTTTTGAATAAGCAATCATTTTTTCAGGATGTAAGTTTCTTGAAACCCACAAGGCTTCAAGGTTGGCAAGTGTTCCACTGCTGGTAAGATGTCCCAGATAAGTATCAAAACCAAACATTTTTGCAACCTGATCTACAGCCTCTCTTTCAAGTTCTGCTGTTGCCGGGCCTCCATCCAGAGCATGGTTATTTGGGTTTAGCTGCATCGTTGACAGATAGGCTGCGATTGCTAACGGGTGCGGTGGTTTTAGCATCTGTCCGACATAGCAGGGATGGTGAAAAGGGTAATTTTTTCGTAACCGTTTTTTTAAATCATCAAAATTTAAAGCAATTTCTTTTTCAGTTACCTGTAATGACTCATCCTGATAAAATTCTTCCCAGTTATCTTTCCAGTCATTTAATAAATTCCAGCCAAGATTAGCTAAATTATTATCCATTAGTCAAAGGCCCCAGTTTTACTAATCTGTTTCTGTAATAAGTTACCTTTTTTTTCTTCCAGAATGGGAAAATGGGTAAACTGGCTTCACTATCCTCTACCCATTTACCTGATTCTTTAAATTCCAGTATCCATTTATACTCGATTTTATTTACAGATATTACTTTTAGTCTGCAATCATCTGATAATCCAAAAGCAAAACAGTCCAGAGCCTCATCTTCAGTAAAAAATTCTTTGAACCAGCTTTTAAAATTTACAATATATTTATTCTCTTCTACTATCAGGCCTACAGGAAAACCGCTTTCATCTTTAGGTTTAACCGATATTGAATTTTGATCATTCTGGGTTATTTCCACATCAGGGTATTTTTCCAGTTGTTCTTTTACTTTTTTTATTGCCGGATTCATATTATTTATAAAATATACATATAAGGGTTTGGCTTTATTATAACTTTTTATTAATATCTTTCAACTCTTCAATTATCTGATTTATTTGTTTGTTAGTATTTTTAATATCTTTGTCATATTTATCAGAATTTTCAGTCATCGATTTATAAATAAGGTTAATTACCTTAATACGAACTTCGCAATACCTTTTTAGGATTTCATTTTTTTTGCGAAATTTATCAGGAATCTTTAACTTATCCATTTCATCCAGTAATTTTATATTTTGATTAAGTTTCATGATAATACTATCTCTGGCTATCGCAAGTGTTACTTTATCCTTATAGCCTGGCATCAAGTCTGCTTCTTTGGTCCCAGCTTTTTCTCTCTCAACAAATTCATTGATTTTTTTATCATATTCACCAATGTCATTACTGGTATTTGTATAGACATAGAATATCGAACCAAAAAACAAAGCAGATGTTAAAATGATATTGGTATATTTAATTATTCCAGACTCACGCTTTTTCAGACCAGGATAAAAAGAAAACCCCACTAAGATCCCAGATAATAAGCCTCCAATATGAGCAGCATTATCTATGTTGGGAATAAGACTGGTCAAAATCAGGTTATACATTATCACTGTTACCACATCTTTTAAAAGAACTTTTCGGCCTGTTTCCAGAGTTGTTTTGGTAAGCAGTAATGCCATAAAAACACCAAACATACCAAATATTGCACCTGAGGCTCCGGCACTAATTACCAGATTATTATAGCTAATACTGGTAAGGCTGGCTGCGACCCCTGTAATCAGGTATGCTGTCATAAGTCTTATTTTCCCAAGTGAGGGTTCAAGAAGCTGACCAATAAATATTAAGGCAAACATATTCATTAAAAGATGAAAAATTCCAATATGGAGAAAACAGGCCGTTAATAAGCGCCAGGGTTGATTTTCCAGTGTCAGTGGAGCAAAGTTTGCGCCCCATTTAAGGAGGATTTCATTACCGGGAGAAAGTATACCTGCCCCTGTAAAAAGCATTACTATAAATATACCCACATTTAGCCCCACTATAAATAACGTTGCAGGGTAACTTGAATAAGGTATGTTATCAGATTCCTCAATATTTTGTTCAGGAATCATCAAAGCATTACTAATTTCCTCTGTTTTTTTTAAAATATCATCATAAGTTAAAGTTTCTGACGTTTCTTTAAATACATTTTTAAAGAGTTCAATATTTTTTATATTTTTTTCTTCATTAATATTTTGATTACCTAAAAACTGGCTTTTTAAAAAAACCGTATTTTCTTTTATGGAAATTGAAAATTCTTCTATTCCCTCAGATAATCTTGAATAAGTATAGGCAATAATTTCTGATGAACTGATATAGGTAAGCTCCCATCCGATTTTTTTTATTACTTCAGTTGCTATTGCCAGATATTCGATTTCTGAATAATTTACCAGATGGAAGGATTCAATATTTGAGGGTAATTCTGTTGCCATGAATTTTTACAGTTTTAAAAATTAGCAGTTATTAAAGATTATATCAGATTCATACATCATTAAATTCTTCAGGATATTCTATCAGCCCCGGTTTAAGTGTGTCTACTTTTATCTCAACAGCCATAAAAACATCATCTGGTACTTTAAAAGGACATTTCAAACCCCATTTTTTTGCTGGCTCAAAGCCAAATTTTGGATAATATTCAGGATGCCCAACAACTATTATTGAAGTGTATCCTTTTTCCTGACATATTTTTATTCCTTGCTCAGTCAACAATTTACCAATTCCCATTCTCTGATAATCAGGATGAACGGCCAATGGAGCTAAGGCAATTGATTCATATTCATCATTTTCATTTTTTATTTTTATTGGAGTAAATAAAATATGTCCGACAATTTCACCATTAATTTCAGCAACCAGAGATAAGTCTGAAATGAATCCAGCCTTATTTCTCAGTTTATTAACAAGAATTGATTCATTATTTTGCTTAAATGCCAAATCCAGGATTTCAGCAACTTTTTCATAATCACTTTCGTTCTCTTTTCTAATTATTGTTTTCATTGCTTTTAAAAATCTAAATTAATCAGTTAAATTTAATTCTATAACAAAATTACTTAAATGTAGCGAAAAAAAAGAGTTTTGATTTAATTTTTGAGTGAGGATTAGGAGCGTTTTAATACCTATAGATTAAAATTTAGTTAATCTTTTAGATCTTAAAACAAGATTATAAAATTAATTTCTATTTAAATTATAATAAAGTTAAATTTAAGGTGGAGAGAAAATGTCTGTAATTAAAACTTCAGGTGTGGAACAAAAAGTAGGAGCACAACCTCCTAAAAAAGAAACAACCCCGTTTAATAATCCATTTAATGCGTTTTTTATACCTGAAAAACCTTCTCTAACCACAGAATCATCAAATGTAAGTACTTCACTTCTAAAAAATACAAAGCCCAGCGATGATCCTTTTGGAATAAATTCTAAAACTGAAAAGCCTGCCAACAAAAAGGTAGAAATTCCTGATTTTAAAATGGATGATCAGGGTTATACTAATTCCTGTGGTACAACATCATTAGCCTCGGTTCTTAAATATTTTGGCTCCGATATAAAAG
>CAYRDV010000231.1:0-9899 GCA_964422885.1 uncultured Candidatus Sericytochromatia bacterium | reverse complement strand
AACTTTTACTGGAAAAGACAAAAGTAAGGGATTCTATTATTGCCGGAGTAAAAGAGGGTTTATTTAATGCAAAGAAACTCACCCCCAGCCCCTCTCTTGGAAATAGAGGGGAGAAAGAAGAAGAATATGAATATTTTTATTCGGAAAATCCCTTAAGCTTAAGTAATTTCAATTGGGAAGGCAGTTTATCAATAGGTTTACCGGAAGCTTTGGAAGTACCCAGGAAACCGGAACCGGAGCCAGAACCCGAATATGAGGAAGATAACATCCCCCTAGCCCCCTTTGAAGGGGGAATTGGAGAGAGTAGCAAAGATCCTGTAGCAATGAAAGTAAGTGATAGAACTACTGTAGTTGAAATAGGACAGGAAGAAAAGAAAGAAGCTCTAAAGTCTGTAGAAATATCGCTTACCCATACTTCTTATAACAGTAAAAAAACTACACCGGAAAACGCTTTTAAAGGGCTTGCAAACAGCCTTAAAGATATAAGCGAATCCGGGGGACTGGAAAAGATCTGGTTTAAATTTAAAGGCTTTAAAGATGTTGAAACGGTTATTTCCTTTTTAAATATCTTTCCAAGTAATGTTAATAAAACCTTTGCCAATCTTGAGCTTAACATGGAGGATGGGGCAAAGACCTTTTTTGAAATGAATACAGAAGAATTCCCGGTTGATAAAATTACTAAAATGAATCTTAGGGGCTTATTGCTGGCCTTGAATGAATTCAATGTGCCGGAAGTTGATTTATGTTTAAGGATTGATTTTGCTCAACCTTCACCCTTAACCGAACTGGATAAAATTAATAATGCCCTGGTATCGAAAAAGGTATCAGAGGTAACTATTGAAGCAAGTATTAAGATTTAGCCACGGATTTGCACAGATTAAGAAAGGATAAGAAATTAACTACGAATGACACAAATGAAACGAATTTTCACTAATAAAATTTTTATAAAAATAATTCGAGAACATTTGTATTATTCGTCTAATTCGTAGTTAAATAATTATATGAAATATATTCTTACTGTGGAAAATAACTCCCCTAAAGGGGCCCCTGTTAGTATTGGTAATACTAATAAAGATAAGCCATCTTTACTAACTATTGCCCTGGTTAATGACAAAGATAAATTAATAGCTTCAACTTATTTAAAAGGTATGCCATTAAAGGCTTCACTGGAATTAATTGAAGGATGGATAAATAAAGACATTAGGGGATTTCGGAATTTTAAGAACTCTTATAAAGAACCTCTGGAAGTTAATGAAAACCTGGGCGTTAAAATTACCCTTTTATGTCTGGCAACCAATTGTTTAAAGAGGCTGGAACGAATCAGAGGTTTAATCAGGACTCTTGAAAATATGACCTGGGAGGAAATGTATTACTGGTACTCTAAATGCCGAGGAAAGACCAAAAATAAAGGATTAAAAGCTTTCAGAATATTATTTGATAATGTGTAAGAAAATTTTGCCACGAATTACACGAATAATAACAAATTAAGAGGTAAAGAAATGAGTAAAGAGGTTAGTAAAACAGATGTAGAAATTACCATGCAGGTAATGGCTGGATGGTACATGCAATTTTGTCAGAGTAAACATTATTCCAAATTAAAGAAAATTGCTCAAAAACACTCTGAAAAAATTATTATTGATTTGCTAAGCTTAATGTTTTATAAATTTAACTTAAAACCAGATGATTGGTCTCCTGAAGCCTTGGAGGAATATTGCCATGAAACATTAGTTGATAATAGTTATCATAGAGGTGAGGATTATTTTAAATCAGCTTCAGATGTATTTCTGGCATTTTTTAAATATTTAGATGAGATGAAACTTCAGAAAAATGCAAAACTTCTTATAAAAGTAATTAAAGAGCATGATGAATGTATCATGGATTCATACTATGACATGGACGAAGATGAGGAAGAATATTCAGATGATGAATCTAATGAAGTAATTGAAATTATAGAAAAATGGCTTGAAGAATTTATAGACACAAAATACTTTTTAGAAATAGATGATAAATATAAAGATGCTTGTGAAGATATTATATTTAGTTTTGCTGATTTTATGTACGGTTATACTGGTTTGAAACCTGAAAAATGGAACATTTCCGGTCTTGAAGAAATATGCCTTGATGTAATGCCAAGGAAAGTAATGGCTGATGAGCAATATTTTGAATCAATAGCTCCTTCTCTTACTGCCTTTTTTTCATTTATGGAAGAAAAAAAACTTAATAAAAATTCTAGTAAGCTTGCCAAAAGAGTAAAAGATATTGGGAATGATATAGTAAAAGCTTCAAAAAAATCATCTAATTGGGGAATAGGAAAGCAAATTCTAGGGCAGGCTCTAGATAAAGGAATTGACCTTTCAGATAAAAGTAAGTTAACGAAATTTTTGAATAGTATGATGGGGAAACCACTTCCAAAACTGGAGGATGAAGATGATGAAGAAGAAGAAACACTGGAAATAGAAAGACCTGATAACATAATTCCTTTTGTCAGAAAAGCAGAAAAAGTAGGAAGAAATGATCCTTGCACTTGTGGTAGTGGTAAAAAATATAAAAAATGCTGCGGTAAATGACACACCCCTCTTTCCCCTCTCTAGAGGGGATGCTGGTGAGTGTTTTTTTCTTTTGATAAACAAAAATTTATTGGTAAAGAAAATTGTTAGTAATTGAAAATAAACAGGTTGGTAAGAGATTGAGAAGAGAGATTATTAAATATAAACCAGAGTTAAAGGAAAGAGCCAGAGAGTTTAGAAATAATGCTACACCTATGGAAAAAAGGCTTTGGAAATATTTAAAAGGTAAGAAATTAGAGGGCTTTGATTTTCACAGGCAAAGACCAGTTAATAATTTTATCGTAGATTTTTATTGCTCTGAATTAAAACTGGCAATTGAAATTGATGGCAGCAGCCATATTGGCAAAGAAGAAGCAGATATGGAAAGGCAAAGTATAATTGAGAGTTTCGGAATAACTTTTCTAAGATTTACCAATACTGAAGTAGAAAATAATACCAATGGTGTAATCCAGAGTATTAAATATTGGATTATTGAGAATAAATCAAAAATAATCGCTAACCAACAACAAGATAATATTACAAAAAATAATCAATCACCTACTCCTGCTCCCCCTCTTGAGAGGGGGCCGGGGGGTGTGTAAGGACTCCAATGGCAGAAAAAAAATCATATATTGAAACATTCTTCCCGACAGATTTGTTAAATGCTCAGGTAACAAGAGAAAAGGGTGGTAACGCCTTTAAGGGTGTCCATAGATGGTATTCCAGAAAGCCTCTTAGTTTTTCTAGAGCTTCCGTTCTTGGTGCGATTCTTCCTGATACACTAACAGAGGTTGAGTTTTTGCAATTACTTGGAATGAAAGAACATGAGGCAAAGCTTTACTGGAACCAAAAATCAAAATTCATGGAAAATCATAAAAATTCAACCCGGCTTTCTGATCAGACACCGACACAAGATACAAAAAAGAAAATAGGAGAATATATTAAAAAACATTGGGGAAAAGAAAATCTTACTATTTTAGATCCTTTTGCCGGTGGTGGATCAATTCCATTTGAGGCTTTAAGGTTAGGGTTGGATGTTATTGCTAATGATTTAAACCCTGTAGCTGTTACAACCATGAAAGCGGCTATTGAATTTCCTTTTATTTTTGGTGAGGAATTACAAAAAGATATAGATTACTATGTAAACTGGATTGGTGAAGAAGCAAGGAAAAGGCTTGCAGAGTTTTTCCCTGTTTCTGAAGATCAGGAAGTCCAAAATTATCTCTGGGCTCATACTGTGCCTTGTGAGTATTGTGAAACAATTATTCCTCTTAGCCCTAATTGGTGGGTATATAATCGTCCTGAAAAACAAAATCTTCATAAATGGTGTGCAGTAAAACCTATTCCAAATCCTGAAAGCAAAACAGTTGATTTTGAATTAGTAAGAGGTAAAGCTGGAAGTGGTAAAACTATAATTCAAGAAAATGGAGATATTTTTGAGCCAGAAAAATATAATACTATGAATAAGGGAGTTGGAACTTGCCCAACCTGTAATAGATTAATTTCTCGTGACAATTTACTTAAAGTAGCATCTGAAAAGGGTCTTGGTCATCAGCTTTATGCTGTTGCTTATAGGAATACGTCTTCAAAAGGGGGTTTAAATTTTAGATTACCAACGAATAAAGAATCTTATGAGTATTTAGGAGATTTTATTAATTCTAAGTTAGAAGAAAAAAATAATTTTATTCCTGATTCAGAGCTCCCTTATAATAACCAAACATCGGAGCATGGTTTAAGTTCACCTATTCCGATGGGGCTTACCACATGGAATAAACTTTTCAATTCACGTCAACTTTTAACTTTAATTACATATCTTGAACTTATTCATGAAACTATACAAGATATGGAGAATAAAAATTGGAATACTTCAAAAAAGGAGGCCATAATTACTTACCTTGATATGGTATTAAATAGGTGTGTTGATAAAAATAGTAGACTTTCTATGTGGCATTCAGGAAGAATTTCAATAGAAAAAGCAACTGCTACCCATTCACTTAATCTTATGTGGAACTATCCTGAAGTAACTCCATATTTTTTATGGAATTCCTGTGCTGATGTTGTTACTGAATATTCAGAATTAATTAAATTCCTTGATTCAAGGATTTCAAAAAATGATGAAAAATTTGGTACTATAAAGATTTTACAAGAGAGTGCTAATTCACTTTATGAAATAGACTCAGGTAGTGTTGATATAATTGTTACAGATCCTCCATATTATGACACCATACCTTATGCTGATTTATCTGACTTCTTTTATGTATGGCAAAAAAGAGCCTTAGAACCTTTATATTTACCACGTTTACAAAACGAACTTACCAACAAAGAAGATGAAGCAGTGGCAAGCCCTCACAGATTTAGAAACTCAGAAAAACCAAAAGAAACTGCAAAAAAAGATTATGAAGAAAAAATGCGACAGGCTTTTGCCGAATGTCACAGGGTTTTACAATCTCAGGGAGTTATGATTGTTCAATTTAATCATAAAGACTCTGGTGCCTGGGATGCACTTTCTCAGGCTCTTATGGAGGCTGGATTTATTATCACAGCTACATGGTCAGTTAATACTGAATCTCCTGAAAACTTACATCAGGCTAATAAAAACTCTGTGGCTTCTACAGTAGCTTTATCCTGTAGAAAACGCCTAAATACTGAA
Source organism: uncultured Candidatus Sericytochromatia bacterium (assembly GCA_964422885.1). GTDB lineage: Bacteria > Cyanobacteriota > Sericytochromatia > UBA7694 > JACMQJ01 > CAYRDV01. The sequence continues at coordinate 4,703 of CAYRDV010000231.1, read as the reverse complement.
GAAGGATGGTGGAGTGAGGTCGAAGGAAAAGTAAGAGAAAGAGTTGAAGAAAAGGCAACAATTCTTGAAGATTGGGGAATGGCAGGTATTGATTTATTACTTGGATGTTTCGGACCTGCTCTGGAAGTGCTTTCTGCCCAATATCCTGTATTACATCAGGACGGAACACAAGTTAGACCAGAAGAAATTTTCCAGGTAACAAGAAAAACCTTAATTAAACATCTTTTCAAAAAATATACTGATAGCCATGATTTACTTCTCGATAAAGAAATGCAGTTTTATTCGGTTATCTGGTCACTACTTCAGGCACAATCATTTGATTTTGATGAAGCCCGTCAGATAGCCCTTGCTGTTGGTATCGAAATTAAAGAACTGGAAAACAGGAAAATTCTTAAAAAGGATAAAGGTGATCTTACATTTTTAACCCCAGATGAAAGGTTAAAGAAAAGGTCGTTTGATATTGAAGGAGATCTTTTCTTAAGCCAGGTTGATATTCTTCATGCCTTATTCTGTACTGCCGAAACTGGAGGTAGTAACGGAGTTAATAGTTTGGTTAAACGCATGAATTGGTTTGAAGATAAAGCAGTTTTGCAGGTTTTAGAAGTTGCTTACCAGGTACTTCCTCAAACTGATAAATTTCCAATGAGGAAACAACTGGAAGATATTGTTACATGGGTTGATTCATGGTCTAAGTTCTTCAGGGATGAAGGAATTTGGGATAAAAAACAAAAAGAGAAAGAGGTATATCAAACAGAGATAAACTACGAATGACACAAATGTAGCGAATGAACACAAATAAATCCCCACAATGTGGGGCCCCTGTTAGTATTAACTCCGGGGTAAACCCCGGCCCCAAAGAATTTGGGGAAACCCCGATGTGAACATCGAGGTATTTTAATACTAATAAAAATTTAAAAAATAATTCGTAGAATATTTGTGTGATTCGTCTTTATTCGTAGTTAAATCTTAAAAGGAAAGTTATATATGGAAAATGTTATTTATAAAGAATTATCATACAACATTGTTGGCTGTGCAATGGAAGTTCATAATCAACTTGGTTTTGGATTTATGGAAAAAGTTTATGAAAATGCTCTAATAATTGAGCTTAGAAATAAAGATATTAATGTAAAACAACAATATCCTATAAAAGTAACTTATAAAGGTGAAATTGTTGGTGATTATATGGCTGATATCTTAATTGAAGATAAAATAATAGTTGAACTTAAAACATCTGAATCAATTTCTGATGCTTATAGAGCACAAATTATTAACTATATAAAAGCTACAGGTATTGAATTAGGTATTTTAATTAATTTTGGAACTAAAAAATTAGAATACGAAAGATTTGTAAATATTAAAGGAAATAAAACTACGAATGATGCTAATAAATCGAATGAATACAAATAATTTTTATAAAAAATTCGTGAACATTCGTTCAATTCGTCTTTATTCGTAGTTAAAAATATTTAGGTTAAAAAATATGAAAACAGGAATAACAAAAATAACTTTAAAGGGTTATAAATCAATCAATAAAGAACAAAGTATTGAAATAAAACCTCTTACTATACTTGCAGGTGCAAATAGTTCCGGAAAATCCAGTTTTCTTCAGCCTTTACTTTTGATGAAACAAACTCTGGAAGCATCATTTGATCCTGGTCCTCTTTTAATAAATGGGCCAATAATTAATTTTACTTCTACTGAGCAATTTTTATCAAAAACTAAAAGTAAACAAGCAAAAGAATTTAGCATTTCAATTAAAGATGAGCAAATAGAAATAGGCTTGGTTTTTAGAAGAAATAACGGTTCAATAATAATTGAAGATATGAGTTATGAAAATTCTTCTTCTGAAAACAGTATTACTTCAAAGTTTAATTTAAATTGCAAATTAACACATGAAAAATTAACAAAAATTGTAAATTTGCAAAATTTTAATGGTACGACTTTTTTTAACGAATTTGGTAAACCCAAGTTTAAATTAGTTGTTATTAGGAATCGTTGTTTTTTAGCTGTTGCTTTTTCAATTGGTGAAAATAAAGGAAACTTAAGACCAAATATAGATTTTTCAGAAACGCATCAGAGATATATTACTGAACTTATTCATTTACCAGGAATCAGAGGAAACCCTGAGAGAACTTACCAGGTAACCTCGCTAGGTTATTCCCCTCCAGGAAAATTTGAATATTATATTGCCAGTATTATTAATTATTGGCAAATGAAAAAAAACTTTAAAAAGCTAAATTCACTAAATGAAGACTTAAAAACTTTAGGTATAACAAAAAATGTTACTGCATATCCGATAGGTGAAACACGAATAGAACTTAAAGTTCCAAGAACAAAAACTTCTGAAAAAGATGATTTAGTTAGTCTTTCAGACGTTGGTTTAGGGGTTTCTCAGTCTTTACCAATATTAGTAGCTTTAAATGTAGCTAAACCTAATCAATTAGTATATATTGAGCAGCCTGAACTCCATTTACACCCAAGAGCCCAGGTTTCAATGGCTAAAGTATTAGCTAAAGCTGCGAAAAGGGGAGTAAAAGTAGTTGTTGAAACCCATAGCTCTTTATTACTCCTGGCAATTCAAACATTAATAGCTGAAAATGAATTATCTCCTGATTTGGTTAAACTTCACTGGTTCAGCCAGGATGAATCAGGCAGTACAAAAGTTACCAGTGCCGAATTAGACGAAAACGGAGCATTTGGTGATTGGCCTGAAGATTTTGGAGATGTTGAACTTGAAGCACAAAATGAATATCTAACAGCAACAGAGAATAAATTTTTTGGAAAAGAATGATGAAAAATTATCCTAAAACCATGGTTATTGATGCCTCTATTGCTAATGCCGCTTCAGAAAAACTGCAACAAATCTCAAAAAACTGTAGCAATTTTCTTATTGTATTTCGAAAAAATAAATATAAAATGGCTTTATCAAAGAAAATCAGTAAGGAATGGAGAGATCATCAAACAGAATTCTCATTAAAATGGCAAACTACGATGCGTCAAAAAGGTCTTGTTCTGCCCATTGATAATGATGAAGATTTTGCTTTACAAGATGCAATTGTTGAATATGCAGAAAGCATAGATATAAGAAAAATTATGATTAAAGATTTACATTTAATTGTTGTAGCTATGAAAACAGATAAAACTATTTTTGCACTTGATGATAAGGCAAGATTTCATTTTATGAAAATTTCAAATTTCATTCAATCTTTTAAAAATATTATATGGGTAAATCCTAATAAACAAGACGAAGATGTGATTAAGTGGCTAAATAATGGAGCAAAAATAGAAAATGAAAGAATGTTAGAAAATTATAAAAAGTAAATTAGACGTTAAAATACATTCGTCTTCATTCGAGTATAATACGTGGTTAAAAATTATTTATTATTTTCGTGGGATTATCCCACTTAGGGTATAATTAAATTAGTGACAATTATTTTTTATAAGATGATTAAAATATGAAAAATTCAGCTCTAAAAAAGGTTAAACCTGATGCGAAGGGAAGAATCTCATTAGGTAAATTAGCAAAAGATGTTGATTTATTTGAAATTCTGGAAGACAAAAATGGAAGAATAATTTTAACCCCTCATATTTTAATTCCTAAAAATCAATCTAACCTATATAAAAATTTTGATACTTCTAAAATTACTAAAGAAATAAATGATGAATTATCCTATGATGAATATAATATGGGTACAAACTGGAAAGAAATTGAATCCGTAAAATTTCCAGAAACTGAAGAAATTGAATTAGAGTTAATAGTTGATGAAGAAAATACCAATGATTTAAACTCTTGGAATTAACCTAATGAATTCTAGTTGGTATGAGAATCTTGATAATGAAAAACATTTACAACAAGGTGAATTAATACAAAATTTACCAATTTTGATGTCTCCCAGAAAAATTTTAGAAGATGAAAAAGGTAAATTTCAAGTAAATCCAACTATTACAAAAAAGGATGTAGTTATTCTTTCTCAATCATGCGACTTAGAACAAGATAAAATCAAAATTATAACAATTTGTCCATTTGTAACTATGTCAGAACTTGTAAAAAATAATAAAATTTTTGAAGATGATAATAAAAAGGAGGATTTAAGAAGAGGTTATTTCCCATATCTTCACCTTTTAGATAATGTTTCCGAAGATTACTCTAATAATGAACTCCTAATTGTAAATTTTAGAAATATTTATACAACAAACCATGAATATCTAAAAGGCTTTGTAAAGCTCCAACCTTCAAGAATAGCTTTAAAATCTCCTTATATAGAACATTTATCTCAATCTTTTGCCAGATTTTTTATGAGAGTGGGCTTACCATCTACTATAAAACCATTTATATAAAAATTATTTGTCTTCATTCGTGTCATTCGTAGCTAAAAAATCTTAGGAGTTAATTAATGCCGGAAAGTGAAAACACAGAATGGAAATCATCCTGGAAAGATGAATATTTAAAATGGGTCTGTGCTTTTGCCAATACCAAAGGTGGAAAAATATTTATTGGCAAAGATGATACCGGAACCGTTATTGGTTTATCAAATTTTAATACCTTAATGACAGAAATTCCACAAAAAGTTCAAAATAATCTGGGTATTAATGGAATGAAGGTTCATTACCAGAAGATTTGCCACTTGAGGATTTGAAAAATAAACATGCTTCAAAACCCAGAAATCCACTAATAGCAGATATTTTTTTCAATGCTGGTTTTA
>CAYRDV010000230.1:1582-9909 GCA_964422885.1 uncultured Candidatus Sericytochromatia bacterium | reverse complement strand
AAGAAGTGAAAAGAAGATTTATTTTATCTTACTTCTCCCTCACTTCCTCCTCACTATGACAGCTTTAGCTGTCTGGCCTCACTAAAGGAAGTGGCCTCACTTCTTATTAAAAAGGGCATTCCTGTCCTACCGCTTTGCTAAGTTGAGTAATTGCATCAGTGCAGCGCATTTCATCTTTATCTCTTTGGGCAGCTTCGACAACGCTTTTTACGGCAGGGTCTTTTAACTGACTGCTATAATTGGCATAGCAGCTGGAAAGCCTTTGGCATGATATACCAAAATCACCTGGTTTTGAACGGCAACTTCCCATAAATAAAAAAGAAGAAGATAAAACAGCTATAGTACTTAATTTTGTGATTTTTTTCATATCCTATTTCCTATTTACTAAATAATTTTGATTGATATTTAACATTGAGGTTTTAAGAATCCTCTGGTATCTGGCTTAATTTGTAATCAGTATAATATATAAAAAAAAAGAATTAAAGATATTATTTAAGCTCTGTTTTAAATATTTTATAAAGCTGAATTACTTCCTGTGATGCAGGATTTAATGTCTTTGCTTTTTCAAGATACATTTGTGCTTTTGCTTTATTTTTAAGGCTAATATGAATAATGGATAGGTGAAGAGTTGCTTCAAACGAAAAATTGTTTAATTTTAGCACTTTTAAATACATTTTCTCTGCTTCTTCCAGTTTTTCCAGATTAAGATAAATAAATGCCAGATTACTTAAGGCATCCAGATCATCAGGCTCTTTAGAAAGGTACATCTCAAAATAATAACTGGCCTGATCGAGTATTCTCAGTTTTGAGCAGATAAAACCAAGCTTGAAAAGAAGACTGCTGTCTACACCAAATTTTTTTACTGAAAGGAGATATAATTTTAAAGCCTGTTCAAAATTATCATTCATATAATAAGTATCAGCTACTCTTAATATTTCTTCAGGCTTGTCAAAATACTCTTTGGCGAGGATATCTGTGGCATCCTGCTCAAATGTATTAAACAGCAGAAGGTTCAAAAATACTGATTTTGCTTCTCTGAGTAGCCTGAGTGGTATATATTCCTGATTAAACATCTGGCTAAAAAAAGTAAATGATTTATTATATTCCTGTTTGTAAAAATTAAGTCTGCCTAATAAAAAAAATACTTCCGGTGATTTTCTTTCTGAAAGTGACTGATTGGCCAAAAGTAAAAATTTTTCGGCATAGTTAAATCTTCTGATTTTAAAAAAGAGCTCGCCAAGATATTTATAAATTTTCCAGGTTAAATCTGATTTATTATATATTATTGGCTTGTTATCTTTTAATTTTAATGATTTATGTAATGAACTTAAAGCTTTGCGGAACATTCCAGTTTCAGAATAGGCAATACCACGGTATAACCAGAAAAATGGCGTTTCTTTGCCAATTTCCAGATATGTATCTGCCAGGTTTAAAACATTATAATATTCTGTTCTTCTGATAATCAGCTTTAATAGCATATTTAAAGCCATGCTTCGATAAATATTGTTCTCATTTTCATCATTAAGAACTTTTAAAAAATTTTCTTCGGCTATTCTGCTATCTTTATAAAAATATCCTAAACCAGAGAAAAAATTTTCCCTTGTACCTGCTCCTTCTTTTTCTATTGCAGAAGCTTTCAGTGCTTCAAAGTCCGGGTCAGTTTTTCTTTTTTTGATGGTTAAAATATTTTCAGAAATTAAAGGGATATTTTGCTGATAATAAAAGTCACCTTTACTCAGAAAATCTTTGTTATCTTTGGCTTTTAAAGAAAAGAGCCTGACTTCGGTGGTAGTGAAAGGCTCTACTTCATAATCAAAAATCTCTGCTTCAGAAGGTTCAACCCTTAGTGCAAAATAATTGCTTTCTTTTAGCTTACTGGTAATTTGTTCCTGTGTCCCTTTAATAATAAGCTTTTCATTATCTTCAAGTAATAACAGAAAATCAGGCTTAATTTTTTTTGACTTTTCAGTATATGAGGAAGCAAATGCCGGAGGAATCCCAAATAATTTATTGGTAGCCGGAGTCTCTGTCATAACTTCTTTGGCAACTTTAGAAAACTCATTTAAAAAGTATTCTGAAATTATTATCTGAAAGTTTTGCTCTTCAAAATTTACTATTTTTATTTTCGGTATTTCCGAAAACAGGGGCCCGGTATTTCCGGGAGTTACTTCGGGTATATCTGTATTTACTTCTTCACCGGAACAGTTAAAGATAACAATATCCTGAAAAAAATCTTTAACTGAAAGTAAGTCACTCCAAAAAAAGGGATCAGGCTTTTTGTAAAAATAACCTAAAACTAAGGACTTACCTTTATTTTTTGAGCTCATGCATCATTTAGGCTAAATGCTGTTCTATTTCTGGAATATATGTACTGAGGTTGATCTTTATCAGGCCAAGATTACATGATTTAGGAAAAGCCATATACAGAATATATTTTCCATCTTTTAGTTTTCGAAGCATTGAATAATCTTCTGAATTAGTAACCAGTAATTCTTCAATCTGTTTTCTTCTTTCTGCAAAACCAGTAAGCATTACTTCAGCATCACCACAGGTAGTAAAAATGTTTTTTAAAATAGTAGAAGATTCACTCATATTATATTTATCATTTGCCGTTACTCCTTCTACCAGGCGTCCGTCTCTTCCATTAATAACAATTGCGCAGGTCAATTCAGGGATTTCATGCTGTAAAATGGAAAGTACCTGCTTAATTGCCTCACCGCCTTTTTCCTGGGTATCTTTGGTGTTGTGTTTTTCCATAATCTTTTTTACTGCTTCAACAGTTGCTTCAAGATCCTGTAGGTTAGCCTGTGATTCATCCATAATTCTTGCTGCTTCCATCAATAGATGATTAAATGGTGCATTTATTGTTCTTTGTGGAGGTTCAATCCATGGCATATCCGAAAAAATTCCACTTTTCATAGCCATAATCGTATAAAAGGCTTCTTCTCCCTGAAGGGCACCACATTCAGCATGAATTACATCACCACTTTTAAGGTAAAGTAAACCCATTTGCATAGAAACAGGATCTGTTACGGAAATAAGTTTTTGCTTTCTGGATAGCAAAATCATCTGAACAAAGTCAAAAAGGTCTATGTCCAGGATATTTCCGGTAAAACCTTTATCAGCAAGTGTTTCATTTATAAACTTTCTTAGCTGGTTTAAATCAACTGGTTTTTCAAAATATCTAAATGCGCCCATTTGTTTGGCTGATTCTCTGACCGAAGGTGAGCCAAATGCAGTCATTATTACTACTTTTGATTTTGTGTGATTCTTTTTTATCCAGTTTAAAAATTGGAACCCGTCAACATCCGGCATCTTCATGTCAGTAATTACAAGATCAAATGGTGAGGTATTGAGCAACTCTGCTCCTTTTTTAGCAGAATCGGCAGTTGCTATAAAATACCCTTCTTTGGAAAGATATTTTTCCATTGACCAGGTTATATTTTGCTCATCATCAACAATTAAGATTTTCTTTTTTGAACTCATTGCTCTCTATCCAAATATTTTTGCAAGCTTAAAAACTAATTTTCTTACAAATTATAACATGTTTTGGCATTTTGATTGAGTGAGATTATATACATAAATTCATTAAACTTAGAGATCTCTAAAATCACCCTTTCGGGTGAAATACTTTTTTAATTTTTACTGTTAAGATAAAAATATAAGTTAAATAAAGCTTAAATTAAAATTAGTTGAAAGTTAAAGGAAATAAATAAAATGAGAAAACAAATATTAACAGCAGTAGCTTCAGTTTTTATGTTATCAGCTTTAGTTGGTTGTGGTTCAAGAGAAATGATTATGGAACCATTACCAGTTGCTCAGGAAAATGTAGCTGCCAGCTCAATCCATGCTGCTTACCAGACAGGAACTGTAATTTCAACCTCATTTTCTCCAGATAATAATATGCAATATGGTTTTGATTTCTTTAATGTTCAATACACTGCGCTGGATGGAACAACAGAGATTCTCGATGTTCGTAATCCAATCAAAGCAAAATATATGTTAATTAGTATTTCTCATAAAGTAGGAACTCCGGCTAATAAAATTGAAAATATTTCTCAGGGAGATAAAGAAAAAGTAAGAAAACTAATAAATACATTAAGAAATTTAATTGCAGGAAATGAGAATGACCTTAAAATAATAGATGATATTGTTAAAATACTTGAGCAAAAAGCTCTTAATGCAAAAAGATAATAAATAAAAAGAGGGCTGGATTATCCAACCCTCTTTTTTAAAAATTTAATTTACGAGCCAAAAATGGAAAGTAAACTGCTGGTAAGACCATAGGCTTTACTGTTAACATATTCAGAATTTTCAAGTGCACCCATAATATCAAGTGTATCCGGCTGGTTTTGCTGATCCGGCTCATAAGCCAGTCCATCAAACCATTTTTCCAGAGCTTTAAAGAATAAAACATCCATATCTTCAGGGGGAATATATATAGTATCGGTGCCAAACATATCAATCAGCCTCTGGTTCTGAAACTCCATTCTGGTCCAGCCCTCTACTTCACTATGGCTAAAGACGGTTCCCTTTGTCAGTTTATCTTTTACATAACCAGGCAGGTCACTGTATCCGGGCAGCCCATCAAATTTTGCATAAGGGTTATTATTAAACCTCATGATATTCATATCACCGCCATCAGCGTCATTGGTAAATTCCCAATCAGTTATTCTGCCACTAAAAATTTCTGATAAATTCGGATCAAATGAAATTGCCATTTATTTGTAACCTTCCTAAAGCTATACTAAAATTAATAATATTCTTTAATATAAAAACTATTATAAACTATTAAAACCGCCCTTGTAAATGATTTTAATATATCTACAACAATAGCTAATTGAGAATTTATTAATTTAATAAATCATTAAAACTATTAAGTAAATTTCCAAAGCTTAATAAATGAATCTTTACTTCCTGACGTAAGGTATTTGCCATCAGGGCTAAATGCCACAGCATTTACAGAATCATTATGGGCATAGGTTGTTGAGTGTTCAGTAAGAGTCGCAGCGTCCCAAATCTTGATTGTTCCATCCTGAAAGCCTCCTACAATATATTTTCCCGTTGGGCTATATACAATGCAGTTTAAAATATTAGGCTCATTAATTGAGTTTACTTCTGTACCACTTTCAACATCCCAGATTTTAATGGCACTATCTTTTCCGCCGGAGATTAAATTTTTTCCGTTTGGACTATAAGCTATAGTATATACAACTCCCTGGTGACCAGATAGTGTTTTTAGATTTTTACCGGTTTGTACATCCCATATTTTTACCGTTTTATTCATATTTCCTGATGCAACCTGCTTACCATCAGGGCTAAATTTTACACAGTATACCCAGGCGTAACAGTTTATGGAAACAAGTTCTTCGCCTGTATCAATATCCCATATCTTGATAAAATTATCCCAGCTCCCTGAAGCAACAAGCTTTCCGTTAGAGCTACAAGCAACTGAATGTACTGATTTTGAATGGCCCTGAAGAGTCATAACTTCTTTCAGTCGGTCAACATTCCATAGCTTAATTGTAAAGTCTCTGCTTCCTGAGATTATATCTTTACCGTTTGGCGAAAATACCACTGATTGTACAAGACTGGTATGTCCTCTGAATTGTTTTGTTTCCCAGCCGGTACTTGTATCCCATACCCGGATTGTATTATCTTCGCTTCCAGACACAACAAATTTCCCATTTGGAGCATAAGACAGAGAGTTTACAGCATTAAAATGGCCCCGTAATAATTTTTCTTCGGTAATACTGGCAAATACTTCTACTACCTCTGCCGTATCTGAACCTGATTCCGGTTCAGATTCAGGCTCTTCTGATTCTTCTATCGGATTATTCAAAAACATTTTGCAGTATCTGCATTTTACAGCATTAAGTTTTATAAGTGACTCACAAAAAGGGCACTTTTTGTTATGATTTTGATCCTCAACTATAATTTCAGAACAGTAAGGACATTCTGATAATCCGTATTCAACTGATTCTTCACAAAAAGGGCAAATCATTGTTTCTGACATATAACATCTCCTGATCCCTTGAAAAATTACCTATAAATATTAACTCAGAATAAATTTTGAGACAACGATCCTGTTTCCACTTATTGTCAAAAATATTATTTGATATTTTGTTTATTAATTGTATAATGACTTAAAAATAATTGAAGAAATGCAAATTTAAAGGAGATATTGTATGGCAACATTACCACAAAGACCCCAACCCGCTCAGCCTCCACAGGCTGCTGCAAGACCTGCTGCGGGAGGAGGTGCAGAGTCATCACAATTAAGCCCTGATGATTTATTGGCAAGAGATTTTAATGTTCTGGCAAAACCATCCAATCTTTTCCGTTTTAGAATTGATAAGGACAATGTGGTTATTGATTTCGGTTACCTTCCTCCAATTATTCAAAATGAAATAACCCAATTGACCAAAGATGTTGTTAATGTACATACCAGAGTTTCTATCGGATTTGATTTAGCCAAACAGATGGCTGAAAAGCTTGTTGAAACAATTAGAGAAGCGGAGTCAATGTAAAAATAAGTTAAAAAACAGTTCCTTTTTCTGATACATTTAGGAAAAGGAACTGTTTTTTAATTAAAATATCTTATACAAATGAAAGAAATCAGAGAAAAAGTTAAAGTTCTTATTGAACCTTTATTATTGGAAAAAGGGTTCGATTTGTATGATGTTGAGTACAAAAAAGAAAACAGAGACTGGATTCTAAGGATATTTGCCGATAACAATACACGTAGTATAACTCTTGATGACTGTGCTTTTATCAGTAATCAGATTGAAACTCTTCTTGATCAGCATGAAGAATTAGAGCTTGAGTCTTATAACCTGGAAGTTTCCTCACCCGGTTTAGATCGTCTGCTTAAAAATGATTCAGATTTTACCTGGGCAATTGGTAAGACTCTAAAAGTAAAATTTACTAATGATGATAATAAAAAAGAAGTTATAGAAGGAAAGCTTGAAAAATTTAATGCTGAAACTATTGAACTTTCTTTAGCTAAAAAGGTTACTAAATCCATCAAAAAAAGTTCTGTTGAATCTGCCCGCAGGGTGATGAAATTTAATGAGTTATTACCAAAAGATCAGGATAAATAAATAGCTAATTGCTAAAGCAATTAGCTATTTATTTTGCTATTAGTTTTTTTTTGCTAAAATTACTTTGGTGGAATATTTTTTTAGACTTGGGAGTAAATTTTATTAATGCCTCAATATACTTATCACTGTAAGGAATGTGAAGCAAATTTTTCTATTTATGCAGCGATGAATGATGATAAAAACAATGTTTATTGTGAATCATGTGCCAGTAATAATGTTTACCGGGTTTATTCCCGTATCCTAGCAAAAACTTCCGGTTTTACAAAAGATAATTCAGCTCCGGTAGTCGCTTCTTCAGCCAAATCATCCAGCGGTTGCGGTACCTGTTCATCACACGGTTGTGGTACCTGTCATTAACTCATCCCTAATGTCCACAATATCTCTGGTTATAATTTCCAAAAATTCCGAACAAACTATTGAAAAAACCTTAAAAAGTATTGAGACTCTTGTGGATGAAATTATCTTTGTTGATACAGGAGCAACTGATAATACTGTAGAAATTGCTAAAAAATTCGGAGCAAAAATTTTTTTTCAGCAATGGGAAAACAATTTTTCAAAAGTACGCAATTATGGCATAGAACAGGCCACTGGAAAATGGATCCTGATACTTGATACCGATGAATATATTCCTGAAAAATATCTGGAAAATATTCGTCAGGCTGTCGAAAATGTTCAACAGACCGGAATTTTTCTTTTTACTCAAAAATCTGCTACTGAATCTGGGTCTGTCATTTCTTTTAAAACCCAGAGACTTTTTAGGAATCTCCCTGTTTTCAGATATAAGTATGTTGTTCATGAACTGGTTACAACAGAGCAAATGAATGAAGATAGCTTTACGATAGATTTACTCGATGTAGAAATAGAACATTCAGGATATCACACAAATGAAATTTTAAAGAGAAAAGAAAAAAGGAACCTTAATATCCTAAAATCTCAATTATTAAAACATGATTTACCCGATGAAGAATTTTTTCATTATGGTGTGTTTTTTCTTAGAAGTAGCCTCAATATTTCCCGTCCTTCTTCTATTGAACAAAATATCGGTAATAAGTTAACAATACTAAAAGAAAAATTTTATCAGGAAAATGCCGAATTTAACCAGGATTTTTTTATATATTATACAGTTATGCCAGGGTTTTTATTTAAATATTCAAAATATTATGATATAGATGCCTTATTTCAGGAAGCTATTCATATTTATAAATATTCACCCTTTGTTTTTTA
>CAYRDV010000230.1:0-1572 GCA_964422885.1 uncultured Candidatus Sericytochromatia bacterium | reverse complement strand
ATGAAAAAAGTATTGAGTTACTTAAAAAATGCCTGGATTTTAAAGAAGGAGAATATAATCCTGAACAGCTAATAATTCCTGAAATACTAAATACCTATTCAATATCAGCATTGGAAAAATGTTACCAGAAATTAAAGTAACTCCCCACCTTGTGGGGCCCCTGATTCAGAGTACCGAATTAACTCCCCACAAGGTGGGGCCCCTGTGAGTATTTTCAATACTGATAAACCACAGATTATTAATAAAAAATTTATCTGGCTTAAAAAGAGATGAAATTTACCAAAAATATCAAGGTCTCATTTTAAAATATAAAAAGGAGTTATTTTTATGTATGGTTTTGAAAAAATTATTGAACAAAAAATTCAGGAAGCATTGAGAAATGGCGAATTGGATGATTTGCCAAATAAAGGAAAACCTTTAAATTTTGAAGACCTTTCTTCTGTTCCTGAAGAGTTGCGGATGGGTTTTAAAGTGCTAAAAAATGCTGGTATTTTGCCGGAAGAAATGCAGTTAAAAAAAGAAATTGCCACTCTTGAAGAATTAATGAATTCGGCAAATCTGAACCAGGAAAAGCTTGAGTCTGCCAAAACAAAATTAGCAAATAGAATTTTACGATATAAAATGTTGACAGAAAAGAAGTGAGGTGGAAGTGAGGCAGCAAGCAAGCTTGCTTGTGAGGCAACAAGGCAAGCCTTGTCTGTGAGGTGGAAGTAAGAAAGTTAGAGGTAAAAAATATTCTTTATCTTACTTCTTCCTCACTTCCTCCTCACTTAAGATAGCTTTAGCTGTCTGACCTCACTGAACGAAGTGGCCTCACTTTTTAGGATATCAGTCCGAGTTTTTTTGCTTGTAAAAGGGCCTGTGTTCTGGTTTGAACTTCCAGCTTCCGATAAATATTTTTAATATGTGTTTTCACTGTATTCAGAGAAACAAACGTTTTTTCAGCAATATCCTGATTAGAAAGACCTTCCTCAATCAGCTTAAGTATTTCTATCTCTCTCTCACTGAGTAATGTTGGAATTTTACTGTCACTGGTGGTAATGCCTAATGCTAATAGTAGTTTTTTCCGGTAATCTTCGGAAAAGCCTTCTTCGTTTTCCAACTCATTCAATATATCAACAATTAATGAATTAAGATTCTCTGTTTCATCGGCAAAAATACGAATAAATCCTTGCGGCATTGCCATAACCAAAGCTGATTTTAATTTAATTTTTGCCTGTTCATTATTACCTGATGACTTAAGTAGTGATGCCTGCATTGTAAGACTCCTGATTTGATTTTCGGCAATTCCTATATCTCTTAATTTCTGATATAAAGTATCAAGAATCTGTAAAGCATCCTGATATTTTTTATTGGCAATATAGCATCTTGCCAGGGTAAGAACTTCCAGTTCCTTTAAAAGAGCAATATTTTTTTCCAGATTTTCTTTTGCTTCTTTTGCCCAGGATTCTGTTAGGTTTAATTTACCCTGAAGCAGCCAGAGATTTACTAAAAAGGTCAGAAGTTTATTCAGAAATCCGGTTAAATTTTTTTGTCGGGCAAACTGATCTGCTTCATTAATCATTTTTTCTG
>CAYRDV010000229.1:0-9924 GCA_964422885.1 uncultured Candidatus Sericytochromatia bacterium | reverse complement strand
TTTTATAAAATCTAATGAAGGAAAACTACTCTGGTGTAATGCCCGGATTATAGCTCTTGGATTTTATCAAAAACTTGGGTTTAAAATTGTTAGTGATTCCTTTGAGATAGAGGATATTGGGGTTCATTATATTATGGAAAAAGAATTATAAGTCTGGTTTTAGTGATAAAATAGACCTTAAATCATTTTTTATTCAGAAAGAATACCGATGAAAGGCACTATAGTTTTTAACGGAAATATAAAATTTGAGATTGATTTTATAAATAAATTCCAAAAGCGAATCCTATCTTCCAATCATATAGATCCGGTTGTTAACGATTCAAAAAAGGTTCTACTTATTACTGCTGCCTGGCAAAAAAGGGAATTTCATGAAAGCCATATCAAAAAAGCCCTTTATAATATTGGAATTCAGCCAAGATTTTCAGGTAACTTTGATCAGAATATTCAAAATTTATCGATATATCATGATTTTAATTCGTTTAAAAAAGAAGTTCCCGGTATCTATAATTTTTATCACAGTAAGCAACAGATTATCCAAAGGGTAAAATCTTTTTACCGGGAAAAAAATTCAGGGCTAATTTCTATATTACACAAGCAATTAACTATTCTGAAAAAAACGTTTCGCAATATGACTCTGCATAAAGCTTTGGAATATGATACAGTTTCCAATTCAGAAAAACTCAATTCTTTAAATCAGTTTGAACTGCTATATCATTATTCCTGCCAGGATATTCAAGGCACAATGAAAACATTAAAGGAAAATGACACTCTGATGCTTAAGGTTTGCAGAGAAATAGATGATTACTTTTTTGATAATTCCAATGTAATGGAAAACCCTGTTTATAAAATAATGAAAAAAAATCTGGAGGAAAGAATTCTTTCTTCAAATTCTATTTTTATTTTTGGCGGGCATGTTGCTGTCCTTTATAACAGGCTTAATTTTTATAAATTAAGAGATGTTTTTATTGAAGCTCTGAATAGAGGAACAAATTTTTATACAGTTTCAGCTGGTTCTTTATCTTTATGTGACAATATCGTAGTTTTTGATGATAATTCTTCGGTATGGGGAAATTCAAAAATGTTTGATTATGAATTATTTGATCTTGGTTTCGGGCTTGTTAAAAAAGTCCAGATGTTCCCTCATTGTAATGAATATATTCATATGGATGATCCTGATACGATTACTTATACCGCAGAACGTTTTAAGGGAAGAATGTGCGTTGGCATGGATCAGGAGTCTTTTTTACTAATGGAAACCTATGAAGAAAATGGGCGGGAATACGAAAGATTTACTTCAATTGGTAAAGAAGAGGGCTTGTATATTTTTAATTCTGACGGGAAAATAAGTGAAACCAGATATGGGGAAGAGCTTGTACTACCAGGGACGAAAATTTTTGAACAAACAATTGTCTAACTGGAGCTATAATTTTAATTAGAATATAGTATTTGGATATAGTAAAAATGAGAATAATTATTGGAGCAGATCATGGCGGTTATGAACTTAAAAATCATCTTACCGAATGGTTAAAAGAACAAAATTATGAAGTAAAGGATATTGGAGTCTTTACATCTGATTCCGTAGATTATCCGGATCTGGCAAAACAGGTAGCCTCCGAAGTAGCTGATGGAAACTTTGACAGAGGTATCCTTGTATGCGGTTCAGGTGTTGGGGTGGCAATTGCCGCTAACAAAATAAACGGTATCAGAGCAGCAAACTGCCATGATGTTGTATTGGCAAGACTTAGTCGTGAGCATAATAACACAAATGTTATTACTTTAGGCGGTCGTTTTGTCGCAAAGGATTTAGCATATGAAATTCTAAAAGTATGGTTAAACACAGAGTTTTCGGGTGGAAGGCATGAAAAAAGGATAGAAAAAATAAAGGAACTTGAAGGATAAGGTGAATTTATGAGTTATGAGCTTTATGTTAAGGTTTTATTTGATAATTTTTCTGAAAGTGACTTAAAAAAATTGCTCAGCATTTCCAAACAATGTAAATTTAAATCTGGTGACTACCTTTTCAAAGAAGGTGAAGAAAGTAATTCGATGTATATTGTTTTTACCGGTAATTTAGAAATATTTTCATCTTCCGGCTTTTCCCAAAAAGTAACTTTTAAGGATTTTCACAGTAATGGGACCGTACTTGGAGAAGTGGCCTTTTTTGATGGCAAGCCAAGGACAGCTTCGGTGAGGGCAATTGATAATATTAACGCTATGCAGATAACCAGAGATGAGTTTTCCAAAATAGAAGAAGAAGATCCAAACCTTGCTATAAAATTTCTCAAAGAAATCAGCAAAATTACAGCAGAACGTCTACGCTGGGCGGATGAGCAGGTAAAAGAACTTTCAGCATTATTATATAAATAATTTTCATACTACCCGATATTTTTTTAAACTGGCATGGATGTTTTCCATATCTTCATTAATCAGGCTTTTTGCAGCCTCTGCTGCCGGATGTTGAACTCTTACAAAGCTATAGAGATACGTAAGTTTTTTTGCCCCTGTAGGTATTTCACGGCATTCAAACCTTAATAGTTCTTTCATTTTTTCATGCCTGAATTTTGGGAAAATATAGTTTTTTAAAAGTTTTAAAGTCTCTTCTGCTGGAATATATAGAGCTTTAAGAAGCTCAACCGGATCATTTGAATTTTCAAAAATTGCTACTGCATCCATTTTACTCAAAAAAGAAATTTTTATCTCAAATTCTGAATCAGGTTTTAAATATTTATTATATATTTCTTTTAAAGTACCAACATCAGGTAATAAGAATGCACTTTTCAGCTCATGAATAAACTGGACATTTTCAGAAACATGTTCTATTTCACAAAAATTTTTAAATGTTAGGAAAAATAAAAAAATAACTTATAAAATTTAATTGTCGGGGCGACCCGGCGGGTCGCCCTAACAGATATTGTTTTGTGATAAGTTATTTTTTAGAAATTACTTAAGGCAAATTTTGGATTAAACATAATATCAGCAAAACTATAACGTTCATTGGTATCATCATAATTTGCTGATTTTAATAAATCTTTTAAATTTCTGATAATTTCTTTTACTTCAGCTCCCA
The DNA here is from genome assembly GCA_964422885.1 of uncultured Candidatus Sericytochromatia bacterium. Classification (GTDB taxonomy): domain Bacteria; phylum Cyanobacteriota; class Sericytochromatia; order UBA7694; family JACMQJ01; genus CAYRDV01. Next base: position 6,857 of record CAYRDV010000229.1, on the reverse strand, counting down.
AAGTATTTTCAGCCAAAATTTCTTTTAAGATTGTTTTTTGTAAAACTGTTATATTAAAGCTTCTCTGAGTTTTAGTTCTGGAAAAAATTTCTTCAAGTTTTTCTTCAGAAATTATTTTCTGGCTAAGAATTTCTATTACAAATTCTTTACCGCAGATCATTGTTTCATTTGAGGTGTTATTAATCATATTTTTCTCCTTGCGTTTATATATGTTTATTAATACAGGCATGAGCAAGGTTTTCTCTTAAATATTTTAAGCCAGGAAAAGCAGGTTCCAAAAAAGCGACAACCCTCATATATGTCATTGCAAAAGAAAGTTCATTAAGTAAGTAAAATGTATAAGCCAGGTAAAAATACGGTTCAGGTCTGTTCTTTTTTATTTCCAAGGCCTCCATAAATTTTTTCGTTGCATTATGGAGAAGGTTCAGGTCATTTATTTTATCATTATTAGCTGAAAATTTCTTGAGTAAAGTGATGCCAATATTAAAAACTTCAACAAATTTGGCATCCTGATGATCTGTATTTTCCATATTTTCCCTTTTTTTAAATATACTCCTGATAATTTTTATTTTATTATGTAATTTATTTTTTGACAACTAGTTGCAAATATATTTTACATTTCTTAATAAAATATAGGTAGAAAGGGTCAGAATCACAGATGGGACGGATAAAACGATGAACACAGATGAAATATAATAAATTTCTTTTCTCTCACTCTTCGCTTAAATAAGGTCTGGTTGAAAATTAAACGTGGAATTGCAAACAAAAATAGCTTAATTGAAAAAGTATTTTTAGAAAATAAAATTAAGAATTTTAATTCTGTACCCAGAATCAGGGACCACACCTTGTGGTGGAGTTATTATTTAAGTTTAAACTATATAAGCAAAATGAGAGTCGCTGTGACCAGCAAGCTTATCTGTCAACAAATTTAAAACTTCCTGATAAGAACTCTGCTGACGGTTCTTTGCATTTCCCTGATGGTTATCTCTGGTTTCTTCACGATCAATATTTAAAGGCTGTATCCACTTTTCAGTATTATGATACTTGATCGAGCTATAAATTTTTTGAACATCCAGATTAATCATCTTTTTACTCTTTATTTTTTCTTCTATTAGTCTTAATGATAATTTTACATAAATTAATTTAATGTTAGGTTAACACTGGTTTAAGTAAAAGTCAAGGTTAAAATAAATTTAAGATAAGTTTGTAAACTGGAATAAATTTTCCAATTAATTTTAGGGGTGTTATAATTATTTTTAATGCTTTGAATCCTGATAAAAAAACCAAGTGAGGAAATTATGGCTCTTCTTTTAAAAGATAAAAGTGAATTAGGTGCTGTTCAGTCAATTACGTCAATCAATCCTGCAACTCTTGAGGTTCTTGCTGAAGTCGAAATTGCCGGAAAAGAGCAGGTTGAAAATAAAGTACAAAAAGCCAGAGAAGCCTTTAAACTTTGGTCTGAATTAACAATTTACCAGAGAAGCAGTTATATTCTCAAAGCCAGAGATTATATAATGGCTAACCTTGATCAAATTTCTGAACTTATAACAAAAGAAAATGGAAAACCTCTGGTAGAATCACTCACAGCAGAGATCCTGCCTGTCCTTGACTTAATGACTCACTATGCCAAAAATTTAAGAGAAGTTATTACAACTGAAGATTTACCTCTGGGTAAATGGACTTTTTTGAATAAATCCAGTCATATACAATATGTACCACTTGGAGTTATAGGGATTATTTCTCCCTGGAATTACCCCTTTTCAATACCAATGGGCCAGATTGTAATGGCACTGATAACAGGTAATACTATCGTGTTAAAACCGTCTGAGCATACACCTTTAATCGGCTTGGAAATTGAAAATATTTTTAGAAAATCTGGTTTACCAGAAGGTGTACTAAGTGTTATTACAGGTTTTGGAGATACAGGGGCAAACCTTGTTTCTTCAGGAGTAAATAAAATTGTTTTTACCGGAAGTGTAGCCACCGGAAAAAGAATTATGGCAGCAGCAGCCAGTACTCTTACACCTGTGGTACTCGAACTTGGTGGCAAAGATCCGATGATTGTCTTAAAAGACGTTAATATTGATATCGCTTCATCTGGTGCAGTCTGGGGTGCGTTTACCAATGCAGGACAAGTATGTGCCTCAATTGAGCGTTTATATGTTCATGAATCAATTGCCGATGAATTTATCCACGAAGTAGCCAGAAAAACAAAATTACTGAAACAAGGAACCGGCTTTGATAAGGATATAGAAATAGGACCGATGATTAGTCTGATGCAAATGAAAATAGTTGATGATCATGTTGAAGATGCCCGTAGTAGAGGAGCTCGAGTTCTTACTGGCGGTGAAAGAGACAATGATTTACCTGGATTTTTTTACAAGCCAACTGTTTTAACCAAAGTTGATCATAGCTTTAAAATAGTTAAAGAAGAAACTTTTGGGCCAATTTTACCAATAATGACATTTAAAACTGAAGAAGAGGTTATAAATTTGGCAAATGATTGTAAATATGGTTTAACAGCTAGTATCTGGTCAAAAAATATCGAAAAAGCCCGCTCAATGGCCCCTCGTATCGAAGCAGGTACTGTCAGTATTAATGACTGCATAACCACGTTTGCTCTCTGCCAGACACCATGGGGTGGTGGTAAGGAAAGCGGTATTGGCAGAACACATGGAAAATTTGGGATGATGGAGTTTTTAGAGCCAAGACATATTCATGTAGACAAAAATTATAATATGAAAAAGTTCTGGTGGTTTGGTTATGATGAAAATCGCCATGATCTAGTTAAACAGGCGCTAAAATTACTTTTTACTGATGGAAAAGGAGTTGCCGCCTTGCCAAAATTACTAAAAGATTTTGTTAAAAATAAACCTCTATAGTTTTTACATTCTTTTTCTTTAATGAATATTACTTTAATAATAATATTATTCATTTTATTTTCCTTATTTGTTACTTTTAATAAAATGATAGAAGGTTATTATCATTATGTAAAAGGAATCAATTATGGCAAATCTGGTGATTATGAGACATCTGTAATTGAAATGTCCAAAGCACTGGATTTTGCACCCAATTTTACTTATGCCTATTATCACAAAGGAATTGGTTATTACCACCTTGAACGCTACCTTATTGCTGTAAAAAACTTCGAAAGTGCCATACTATATTACCCAAAAGACAAATTTTGTTATCTGGGGAGAGGGAATTCATATGCCCGTCTTTTAAGCTATAAGCAGGCAATGTGGGACTTTGATATGGCTCTTGAATTAGATACGAAATTTGTTCTGGGATATTATAACCGCGCTTTGGCATCTTTTGAACAGCGTATATATGTAGATGCCATCAAGGATTTTAATACAGCACTAGAGTTAGATCCTAATCATATTCTTAGCTATTATTCAAGAGCATTAACTTACTACGAACTTAAAAGATACGAACAGGCAATCGAAGATTTTAACAAGACATCTGAAAAAGATCCTAAATACGCTCCTACCTATATTTACAGAGGCCTTGCCTATTGCGACCTAAAGGATTTTTATAATGCCTTCAAAGATTTTGAACAGGCAGTAAAATTAATGCCACGTAACCCTGATGCTTATTACCTGAGAGGAACAATCCACTTTGAAGTTCAGGATTATTACCGGGCAATACTGGATTTTAATGAAACTATCCGGCTTAACCCTGACTATGTTGATGCTTATTTATACAGAGGGCATTGTTTTTATGCCTATGAAGACTATGAAAACACGACTGAGGACTGGAAACTAGCATCACAACTAGGTTCAGAAGAAGCCAAAATAAATCTTGAGAAATATTTTGGCATCAAATTATAACCTTTGATAATATACCTCCCAGGATAGCTAAACAACTCTGGAAACGGGTTCTGTTCCTTCATAGATATTTATTATATTCTGACAGGCGATTTCAAACATTTTTGCTCTGGTTTCTGTAGTTGCGCTGCCTATATGAGGGGTTAACACTACATTAGGAAAATATTTTAGTTCTTCTGTTACCTTAGGTTCAAATTCAAAAACATCAAGGGCAACTCCGGCTATTTCAGCATTTTTTAGAGCATTAACCAAATCAGCTTCTTTAATACATTCACCTCTTGAAGTATTTATTATATAAGCTGTTTTTTTCATTAAGGATAATTCTTTTTTGGTAATTAAATGATAACTTTTTTCATTTAAAGAAACATGAATGGAAATGAAATCTGATTGAGCAAATAATTCATTTAAAGGTTTAAAACTATAATCGCAATTTTGCTCATTTGCAGAATAATTTCGATTATTAAAAATAATGTTCATATTAAACGCTTCGGCTCTTTTGGCAACAGCTTTACCAATTCTTCCCATACCTATAATTCCCAGGGTTTTTCCAGATAATTCTGCGCCTAAAAGCATATCGGGTTTCCAACCTGTAAATTGGTTATTCAAAATCATCTTATGCCCTTCGATAATTCGTCTGGAAAGGCTTAAAAGCAGGGCAAATGTCAAATCGGCTGTAGCATTGGTTAACACACCCGGAGTATTGGTAACAATAATATTTTTACGTTTACATGCTTCAATATCAATATTGTTATACCCTACAGCACAATTACTGATTACTTTCAGAGAATCAGGCAACAGAGAAATAATTTCCGCAGTTACTTTATCTGTAACAAAACTAATGATGGCATAAATATTTTTGTTTTTTAAGTAAAAATCTGCCAGATTTTCCTGATTAAATTCCTTTTCTAAAAAAACAACAGAAAAATGATCTGTAGGCAAAACACCTTTATTTGCTATATTTTGTGTAATAAGTATTTTTGGTTTCATTTTAATCTCAGAATAGTTGATCTAGCTCAAGTTTACATTTTACTATAAATTTTATAAGCTTATATTATGTAATTATAAAAATGAATTTTTAAGTCAAGGGCATTTATGTGCGTTATTAGCCTACCATTTCAGAATAATGATTATCTTAGTAGTATTGTTCATGATAAATTGTATTCACTTGAAGAATGTAAAAAAATTATTGCACTTGAAGGAGAACAAATTTCTTCTGAAGCTTATGGAAAAACCTATAAATCCGTTTTAGGTGATTGTGAAAAATACCCTTCAGCTAAAAAGATAAAATTAAATAATGAAAATAAATGGATTTATCAAAAGGTAATTACTTCAGTTAATAAACAAAATAAGGAATATTTTAATTTTAATGTTGGTTTGATTAAAGATTTACATGTTATTGAACTTACTGAAAATGCTTCAGTACCAAAACATATGGATTTAGGCAGTGGTAATTTTTCTACCCGCAAAATTACCTTTATTTGCCAGCTTACTGAAAAAGACAAGTTTACTGAAGGAGACCTGGCAGTATATGTTCCCCATGAGAGTTATGCTTTTAAATCGTTTGAACCGGGTGAGCTAATTTTATTTTCATCTTTTGTAATGTACAAAATAACCCCTGTTTTATCCGGTACAGCTCATTTTCTCTTAGGCTGGGCTGATGGTCCGGCATTTTGTTAGTAAAATAAGATGACAAAATCAAATTTTATTACTAACCCGGCTCTTGAATTAAGAACAAATGATTTTCTTAATAAATTTATAATTTGTGAAAATGTTTTTAATTCCCATGAATGCGATAAAATTATTAATCTCAGAGGTAATAAAGATGCCTCGTTAATTTTCGGTTATAAGGATATGATTGTTAGTCCAAGCTACCGTAATTCACATACTAACTGGATTTCTTTTCATGAGCGGATGGAATGGTGTATTAATAGAATTTCTGATGCTTTCCAGATTGTTAATAATAAATACTTCAATTTTAACCTGGAATATATTGGTGATTTTAATGTTCTAAGATATCCGGTAAACGGGCATTACAAAAATCATATTGATCTTGGGACGAATGATGTATCAAGAAGAAAATTAAGTATGGTTTGCTTTTTATCCTCTCCAAAAGATTATGAGGGTGGTAAGCTTGTTTTTGAATTATTAGGTTCTGATTTTCCTCAAAAAAAGGGTTCTATTATCTTTTTCCCATCTTATCTGGTTCACAAAGTTGATTATGTAACCAGAGGAGAAAGATATACACTTGTAGCCTGGGCATATGGACCTACCTACAGATAAACGTAACAAAATGTCATAATAAGTTTTCATAGTTATGAAAAGTAGATATACTTTTACGTAAAAGTAAACTAATTAATAAGGAGCAAATATATGTTTGGTTTAGGTGGCAATAAAATTAAGGAAAATGATGTACTTAATGCCCTGAAAAATGTCCAGGATCCAGATTTACATAAAGATCTTGTAACTCTTGGAATGATAAAAGAAATAAAAATTGATGGTAAAAATGTTAGCTTTACTGTAGAACTAACAACTCCTGCCTGTCCGCTAAAAGAAAAAATTGAGAATGACTGTAAAAATGCCGTAAAAGAGAGCCTTCCTGATGTAGAAGAAATTAAAGTGAACATGACTTCCAAAGTCACATCTTTTTATTCGGATAATAAAACTCTTAAAGGTGTAAAAAATGTTATTGCGATTGCCAGCGGCAAAGGCGGAGTAGGTAAATCAACAGTTAGTACCAATATTGCTCTCTCTTTAGCTTCTACCGGTGCAAAAGTTGGCTTAATGGATGCTGATATTTACGGTCCGACAATCCCAGCTCTTTTAAATGTAAAAGAACAGCCTGAAGTAACTGAAGACAAAAAAATGATTCCGATTGAAAAACATGGTTTGAAACTGATGTCCATCGGTTTTCTGTTAAAGGGAGATGAGCCGGTAATATGGAGAGGCCCTATGGTTGCCGGTGTTATTCAACAGTTTTTGCGGGACGTTGATTGGGGAGAACTCGATTACCTGATTGTTGATTTACCA
>CAYRDV010000228.1:0-9962 GCA_964422885.1 uncultured Candidatus Sericytochromatia bacterium | reverse complement strand
TGATAAAAATGTTGGACTTTATATTGAGGGTTTGCCAGAAAAGGCAGGGTTATTTTCTAAAAATAATGTTTATCTTTTACATGGAGAAAAAGAAAAATTTTATTTTACAATTAAAACAAAAGTAAAAGATCTAAAACCTGGAATCCAATTTTTTTATATATTTGCTTTTGATAAAGATACTCCTGGTAAAAAGGTATTAAATAAAACCAAAGGTTCTATTTTTGTCCCTTCATAAAAATAAAAATAAGCCTAATTAAATTTTTCAAAAGAAAAATTTAATTAGGCTTATTTTAAAAAATTATTTACTTGTGGTATGAAATAAATTTAAAATCATCTGTTACTCTGTCATTTGAGTTATGTTTGGCTATTTCAGTCATTTTTCTGACATCATCTTTAGAAACAGAACCGTCTAATATTGCGGCCCATATTTTTAAATCTTTACCGCCAAGTTCACCGGTAACAGCTCTTAATGCATTTAACTGAGCATCTTTTACTTCATATTTTTTCGCACCTATTTTAAATGTGAGAGTTTCAGTTGCTACCCCAGGCTTATCAAGCCCAGCATCTTTAGCAACCTGTGTCAAAGCATCTTTTCCTTTAACATCTTCTTTTCCTGCTTTAGAATGAACATTTACAGTTGCTTCAACACTCTTGATAATACCTTTTTGTTGGAAATTTAAGCTCATATCGCCCATAATAAGTGATTCTCCTTTTCAAATAAAGTTATTTTTATATTACATTAGGTTTTTCAGTCGTTTTGTATCAAGATTACTCTGAAAAAACCTAAACAAAAATCTTGGATAAAAAATATTAAAATATTTACCTTAACTGTTATAGTTAGTTTTAAAATATAATTGCTTTAAATATTAATCAAAACCTAAATAATTTTTATTGCTTATTGTATTTTATAAAAAATATGATTAGATTGTAAATATGAGTCCCCAAATAGCTGCTGTTTTTTGTGTTTTTGATGATAGAACATATCTTGAATATTCAATTGAAAATATTTCCCAAATTGCTGATAAAATATTTATCCTTGCCAACTTCAAATCATGGCAGAGTGGAGAACCTCTTTCATCAAGGTATTATTCTTATCTTTTAAATCTACAAAAAAAATTTAAAAATTTGGAAGTAATAAAATGTTTCGCGATTAATGAAAGCGAACAGAGAAATTTTGGTTTAGAAATTCTCAAAAAGAATAATTTTGACTATTGTTTTGTTGTTGATTGTGACGAGTTTTATATTTTAGAGGATTTGGATTACATAAAAAGATATATAATCAGCCATCCTGAATTCAGTATCTTTAGAATAAAGCTTAAAACCTACTGGCAGAGTTTTCAGTACAGAATAGAGCCTCCTGAACCTTATCCACCAGTTTGTTGTCTGAAAGTTAATGAGGCTATTTTTATTAATTCACGTATTGCCAAGCCAATCAACAATAATCCTGAATATATTTTTAATACTGATAATATCTGCTGTTATCATATGTCCTATGTTTTATCTGATGCAAATTTATTAAAAAAACTAAGAAGATTTACCCATTCATTTGAGATAAAAAGTAACTGGTTTAATGAAAAGTGGCTGAAATCTAAGCATGACAAAAATATTTCAGAACTTCATCCTGTTCATCCCGAACATTATAAAGGAGTTTCTGAAGAAAATTTTCAGTGTTTTCCAGAAATTTTAAAAAAACACCCTTATTTTAATAATCTTCAAATTTCTGAAGAACAAAAACAATATTATGGTTTTAACGAAAAAGAAATTAATGATTTTATTATAAAAATAAAAGAAAATGTTAAAAAACATGCTAACAGAATTTTTCTGATCGGCCCAGCCTTTGAAGGTCAGGGCAGAATTCCCTGGGTTGAATCTTTAAAATATCATTTGGAATTTATTGGCTTTGACGTTTACTTTTATAGTATTTTTGACATGCAAACTTTTTTTAATCTTAGAAATAAGCGAAAAGTAGATTCAAATTTCATTTCTGATGATTTAAATTTATTACATTGCCATCTGCAAAATGAAATTATTAAATTTGAACCACAGATTATTCTTGATTTATATCCTTTGCCAGAATTTATCGCTGAAAATATAAAAAGGTTTTTTAATCCTGTAATCATCTCATGGTTTATGGAATCATTTACCAGAAATTATCCTGAATGGTTTAAAGTAAAAAGTTATTACGCTCTATCTCTGACAATTTATGATGATTATCCTGAAAAGCTAAAGTTAACAGGACTTAATCAGCATTATTTGCTCATGAATACAGGATGCCCGGTTGATGTTGTTCAACCAGATTATAGTAGCCCTAAAGATTATGATATTACTATAATCGGAAATTTTTACCCTAACCGTCTGAATCTATTAAAATCGTTACCTGAATATAATATTCATGTTTTTGGTAATTACTGGCAGGATGTAAATTTACCCAATGTCGCATTTTATGATGGTTTTTTTGATTTTGAGACAATAAATGAAATTTGTAATAAAAGCAAAATAATAATAAATCTGCATTCTGGTTTTAAGGATACTATTTTTCCTGAAAATAAAAATGCCATTAATCCGATGACCTTTCTTTTTGGAGGGACAAGTGCACTTCAGTTTGTTGATTACCGGATAAATCTTGATGAATATTTTACTGAAAATGAAGAAATTATTATTTTCAGGGATTTAGACGATTTAAAAAATAAGCTTAAATATTATCTTACCTATGAACAAAAATGCCTTGAAATAGTGAAAAGAATGAATGAAAAAATCTTCCATAAATATACTATTTTTCATTCACTCAACAATATTTTTGCTTTGGTATTAAAAAAAAATATTGAAAAATTTTATTTTTACTGATATGATCCACCTATGAATTTTCTTAATTTAAAGGAGGTGTGTTGTATGACTGTTTCATTCGCAAAAAATGAAAATGTAATAACCACCTTTTTTGAGAAGAAAGTTTAATTCAAAATTTTCTAATTAAATCTCCTTCTTAAATCAGGTAATTAATTTTCCCAATAAAAAACTCTCCCCAGCCCTCTCTTAAAAAGAGAGGGAGATATATAATTTATTCTCCTCTTTTCCCAAGAGAGGAGTTAGAGGAGAGTTCTGAAATAAAATAGTTTATTTTTTGCGGGTGTATTTAAACACCCTTTAGAAACATGCTTACAGCATATTTCTAAAGGGTAACAATTCAATTATCATCAAGGAGAAAAGTAACAGAAATGTTAAATGGTTTAGTTTTAAATGTTCAAAAGAATTTTTATTTTGTAAAAACAGAAGGAGGAATATTGCAATGTACTCTAAAAGGGAAATTATATAAAGAAAAAGAAAATGTTAACAGTCCGGTTGTTGTGGGTGACTATGTCCTGGTTGAAAAATCAGAATATGGCCGGGGGATTATTAATGAGATTTTGCCAAGGAAAAGTAAATTTAGTCGTAAAGTTGCAGGTTCAAGAAGCAATGAACAAATCCTGGCCGCAAATATTGATCAGGTAATTATTACCTGTTCAGTAAAAGATCCAAAATACAAACTTAATACAATTGAAAGGTATATTGTTGCTGCTCATGCCGGGAATATAAGGCCTATTATTTGTTTTAACAAAGTTGATTTGATTAATTTTAATGAAATTGAAGGAGAGCTTGCTCAGCTTCAGAATCATGGTTATCAGGTTATTTGTACAAGTACCTCAACAGGTGAAGGGGTAGATGTACTGAAAGAAACTTTGAAAAATAAAATTTCTATTTTTTCAGGTAGTTCCGGAGTAGGTAAATCATCTTTAATTAATCTTATACAGGAAGAAAAAACAGCTTTAACAGGAGATGTTGGAAATACAACTGGTAAAGGCAGGCATACTACCACATCAACTCATCTTTATGAACTTCCTTTTGGTGGTATGATCCTGGATTCTCCAGGTATGAGAGAATTTGCTCTAATCGATTCAGAAGATGGAATAAAGGATTCTTTTGCAGAAATTGAAGAGTTGGCAAAAAATTGTAAATTTAGGGGCTGCTCCCATTCTCATGAACCTAAATGTGCTGTAAAAGATGCATTGGAAAATGGTGAAATAGAAGAAAGGAGGTATAAAAATTTTCTTAAATTAGCAAGATCACGTTAAGAAATATTAAAGGTGTAAATATTGAAAAAAAGTTGATCATTATCATTTTATTGTCTGTTTTTTTAACTTATTCTGTTAGATGTAAGAGTAATAAATATGATTCCCAGAGAGAGCTCTGGAGATTTGTTTTTCACTTTAAACAAGGGGCCTTGGTCCCTTGAGTAATGCAATGGACTGAAGTACAAGGTACTTAAGCCCATTGTTCAGGCAAAGCCTGATTGTGAATACAGATGAAAAAGATTAAAAAGTATTCCTCGTTAAGTTAGACGTGTAAGGAGTTGAGGGTTAGTAGTAATACTAGCCCTTTTTTTTCTAAACTTTTTCCAGAATACTTTTTTTGTCAAAAGTAAGATCAAGCATTTTTGTTTTTTTTGCTTCTTTATTTTCTTCAGAAATGGTAAACCGAGCTACCATCGTTTTTAATTTTTCTGCCTGTTCTGTAAGCTCTGTAGCAGTTTTGGTCTGCTCCTGACTAAGATATGAGGTTTCAGTACTGAGATTAGAAAGGTGATCAGTTGATTTAGCAATTTGATTTATATTATTTGACTGTACCTTAATTTCACTGGAAATTTTTACGGAAAGATTAGAAAGATTTTCAGCAGTCTGTTTTATTTGTTCACTGTTATTGGCCTGCTCTTTCATCGCAAATGTTACTTCACTAACAATAGTATTCATTTCTTCAATTGCTCTGGTAATCTGATCGGTATTTTCAGATTGTTTTACAGTATTATTATTTACTTCTTCGGTAGTCTGTTTTAGTTTGTTAATTTCTGATACGGTTTCATTTGCACCTTTCATCTGAATATCAAATGTTTCTTTTATATCTCTTAGAAAAACAGCCATTTCTTCAACATTAGAAATAATCTCATAAAATGTTTTTCCAGTTTTATCGGATAGCTCTTTACCAATTTTTATTTCTTTAGAGCAATTTTTAATTGAGCTGACAGTACTATTCATAATAACTTTATTTTTTACTATGGTTTTTTGAATTTCCTTTGTGGCCTGCTGGGTTTTTTCTGCTAGTTTTCTGATTTCACCGGCTACTATTGAAAAGCCTCGGCCATGCTCTCCGGCTCTTGCTGCTTCAATCGCCGCATTTAAAGCCAGTAGATTTGTCTGATCTGCAATATCACTGATAATTTCAACAACCTGCTCAATCTGTGAAGAACTTTTATCTAATTCAACTATTTCCTGTGCAGATGATTCAATCAGTTTTACAACTTTTTCAACACCTTCAATATTTTCTTTTACAACATTTTGACCTGCTTTAGCAGAGCTGTTGGTAACCTCTGAAAGTTTATTAATATCATTAACTTTATTGGAAGTCGCCCCCAAAGAACTTTTTAGATTTTCCAGGACATTTACTGCTTTTATGAAAGTCTGGTTAATATCAGCTACCCCTTTGGCAATTATTGCTACAGACGAAGTCATATCTGATATAGTGGTTGAAGTATCCAAAACAACTTCATTCATGACATCCGCTTTTTTTGCGACACTTTGCAGGCTGCCTACCATTTGTACCAGTGTGCTATACATCTGTTCAACAGCAGCTGATTGTTCCTGTGTTGTAAGATCAACTTCCTCAATAGATTTATTAATCTTATTTACAGCTGCAGAAACATCTTTAATAACCAGAGATTGCTGTTGTGTTGCTTCAAATGTCTGGGTAATATTTTTATTTAAAATCTCAGATTCATTTGCTACTGATAATGAGGAACTTTTTACCTGGGCAACAATATTATGAATTTTGGTAACAAAAATATTAAAGCTTCTTGCCAGCTTTCCGACTTCATCATTATTTTTTACATCTAAGCGGACAGTAAGATTTCCTTCACCTTCAGCAATGTCATCCAGTATATTAGCAACATTATTAACCGGTTTTGCAACCAAAAAATTAACCAGTATTATGGAAAACAGAATACCAAGCAAAAGAATAAATAAACTAATAGCAAAAATTATTGCCTGATAAGATGCAGAATTATCATATATTTCTTTAAGTGAGAAGCCAACTTCAACTGACCCTAGTTTTTGTTTGGTTGAATTAATTGATTTTTTGTAAATAATTAATTCTCCGCTTATCTCATTATCTTCAGTTTCAGAGGCATTATTTCCCGATGAGGCAACCCCCTGAGGATTATACTCGACAAATTTTGCATTTTTGTCGTTATATACAACTATATAAACTAAATCTTTTTGAGTTATAACGGCTTTCAACGATTCTTCAATTGATTCTTTATCGGCAAATTCAAGACCTGATTTTATATTTGCAGCAAGTATATTTCCAATACTGGACGTTTTATTTTGCATTGAAGTAATAGCGAGATTTTTTTGAGCGGCTGGAAAAAACAAAGTAATAAATAAGCAAATAAAAAATATCAGGCTTACTATTGCAAAGGTAATTTTTACTTTTAAAGAAAAATTAGCCAATTTTTTAAATAACATATTACTCCTAAGTAATTCTATGAAACACCATAAATATTATTTAATTCCTAAAAAGAACGTCTTTTAACAAATACTGAAAAAAGATATTTGTTGGTATTACAAAATCCATTTCTAAAATTTTATATTTAAATTCAAAAAAAAACAATTAATTTAAAATATTATTAATAAGTAACTGCTTTGATTAATTAAAAAGCATAGATATTACTTCTTAATTTCAGGATTCTCAAAATAATCTGTAATAAAATTAATAGCTTCATCATAACAGGTAATTTTTTTTTCAGCCTGAGCTTCCTGAAGCAAACCAAGAAGATTCCCGATAAGAGGGCCTGATTTTAAAGAAAATTTTTTCATTATTTCATTTCCATCTAATAATAGTGGTTGTTTGGATAAAATTTTATCTTCAATAAAGTATTTTAAAATCTCATTTATTTTGTCATATTTAGCCTTTATTTCAAAATCTGTTTCATTAAAAACTCTGGCATAAAAAATTAATAAAATTCCTAAAGTATCATTCTTACTTTCTTTAAAGAAATGATAAAGCTTTTTTCTGGTCAGATTTTCCGAGAGATAACCCTCTAGTTGAAAGGCAAAGCGAATACACTTTAGAATTAACTGTTGTTCACTACTACTAAAGGTAAAAGTTTTTAACAGATTTTCAATTTCTGTAAGATAAATTGCAACATTAATTTCTTCTGATTTAAATTCTAAAAAAAATATTGCAAATTTTAAAAGGGTACCTTTTGTATGGTCGAGAACTAAAGTTTCATTTAAGTAAGAATTTATTTCATGATGATAAAAAAAATAATCTGCAAGATTATTAAAAATTTCCTCAAGAATATTTACTTTTTTTAGACTATTTTCAAAACTTATATTTTGAAACATATATTTTAAAAGACGAACATCATTCATTTTTTGTAACTGATAAAAAGAATTTTTAGCTGAAAAAATGGAAAAAAGTTCTTTTAATAACCGCTCTTTAGCAGGATTATTTATTAATCTGGAATTTTTTTTAATATAAATTATTGTCTGAGGCTCAATAACAAAATCAAGTTTTGCAGCAAAACGAAAAACTCTAAGCATTCTTAAAGGATCATCAAGAAAATTTTTTTCATTAAATGTCCTGATTAATTTATTTTTTAAGTCATCAAAACCATTTGAAGGATCAATCAGTTCATCTTTTGAAAAATGGTAATCAGGCTCAAGAATTTTTTCTATTACAGAAGAATTTAATTCAACAGCAATGGCATTTATTGTCAAATCCCTATGTTTCAAATCATTCTCAATATTATTACCAAATATTGTTGCTATATCAAAATTTAGTTCAAAACCAAATTTATCCTTATTCCAGACAACCCTGGCGGTTTTACGTTCAGGGTCAAGTAAAACATAAGCTCCATGCGTCTTATATGCCAGTTTTCTTGCCATTTCAAGAGCATTGGAATAAACGGTAAAATCAAAATCAAAAGAATTTTTTAATAACAGCCTTTCTCTTAAATACCCTCCTACCAGAAAAACTTCTTTATCAGATATTTTTACTAATTCATTAAGACAAAAAGACAACCAGTCAGAAAAATTTGTCATTGCTTTTGTAATATTTTCAGATGGTATTTATTTTCGTAGGAACTATCAATAAAGCCTATTTCTTTACAATAAGTATCTAAATTCTGAATAAAATCTCTGTTTTGTTCAAGATTCATCGGGTGATTAGGCGAACCAACTTCACCCTGACTTAAAATTAGCAATCCTTCTTTATTTAGTAACTGATAAAATTTTGTCAAATGGGCCAGAGGTTTTTCTAATGTTTCAATTACATCAAGACAAATAATCGTATCATAAGCAGTGACCTGATTCAGACTGGTAAAAATATTTATATCAAGATAGCGACGCTTAAAACGCCATTTTGCAAATGTTAGGGTATTACCGGGAACTTCAATAAAATCAACATTTAAATTATTTGCAGCGAGATTAATACTTAGCTCGCCAATACCACCACCAAAATCCAGTATTTTGTTAGTATTGAAAATACTAAGATTGTCATTTTTAGGGGATTTATTTTGATTTTTTTGACGGCAGATGTAAGTATTATAGCTAATTATTTCCTGGTATTTTTCTTCTGAATTCCACTTTACCAGACAATAAAGAGAGTATTCATTTAACCGATGAAAATTTAAAACAGATTCCTGGGAAAGCTCTGCCCATTCCATATTTCGGTTAATCATAGAATTTTTTAGAAGATCCAGAACTTCCTTTTCTGATTTCCTGGTATAAAGGATCAGTTCGGAAATATTACGATCTATGACCCTGGCAATATCAGTAGGAATCTGAAAATTGTTTCTTTTCATATGCTAAATATTTAATTTACAGAAGAGCCTGAAACAAGAAAAACAATTTCAATTCTCCTGTTTTGTGCCCGGTTATACTCACTGCTGTTAGGTACTTTGGGGACAGTATCAGCAAACCCTACAGCTCTTAGTTTTGTTGGCCTTACCCCTGATGAAATAAGGTACCTGACAATATTACTGGATCTGGCAGAAGATAGTTCCCAGTTTGAGGGAAAACTATTCGACTTAATAGGAATATTATCAGTATGCCCTTCAACTGCTATATAATATGGTACTTTATTCATTTCCCTGCCAAGCTTTCTTAACAATGTATGGGCTGAGGGAAGAACTTCTGCTTCACCTGATTTAAAAAAAGTTGAACCTCTGCCACTAATAACTACACCCCTGGATGTTCCTTCGACCTCAACCTGATTTTGTAGTCCTTCCCTACGGATAATTCTGTTTACAATCCTGATTAACTCATCGATTGAAAGCACAGAAACTCTTTTCTCTACCCCTCTGGTTCCAAAGTTTTTCTTTGTTGAATCTGCAACCTGTTCTACTTTTGCAGGATTAATATCAGATACAGCCATCATTAAGATAAAAAATCCAAGCAATAAAGTAATAACGTCAGCATAGGTAATTAACCATCTGTTTTTTTCAGATTCATCATCATTATTCTCTCCGCCATATAAATTTGAAAAGTGGTCCATAGTATTAGAAACCTAGATTTTTCTTAAAATAATATTTTTAACTTTAGATTTTATATTTAATTTTATATTTTTGTAATTAGAATAGCAACTTTACACAACTTTAATTAAAAAAACTTGAAAATATTTTTACAATTATTGTGAAAAAAATATTTTATTGATATGATAATAATTCTGAATTTTATTAAAATTATTATTTCTTATGAAAAGTGAATTTATGAGGCTTACGAGTTGTATAATACAAGGGTTAATATTTTCAAATATATTTTCTTCATTCTCCTAGCTTTTCCTTTAATATCCTTGCCGGTATTTGGGGAAAGTGTTAATGAAGATACTCTTTCCGAAATTATGGCAAGAAAAACTCTGCTTTGGGGAAGTGATGC
>CAYRDV010000227.1:0-9978 GCA_964422885.1 uncultured Candidatus Sericytochromatia bacterium | reverse complement strand
TTCTAATACATAGTATTTTTCTTTTGAAAGGGTTTTACATATATCTTTTCTCACTAAAGCTAAATCTTCTATAACAAGTATTTTTTTCATTTTTTCCTAATTTTCTATTAAAAATTTTTAAATTCTTGAATGGAATTTTAAAAAAAACAAATGTTTACTTAAATGACAATAAACATGAATAAAATTGATAAAAATCATACTTTGAGCATTTGGAGTAATTTATAAATATTATAATTATTCCTTAAGTCAAATCAGGAATATAGTAATCTGTATTCAATGTGTTGATTAAAAGATCAGAAAAGAAAGGAATAATCAGAAATGGTTTTTGAGTTTTTTTTTATAATTTTTCTGATATTAATAAACGGTCTATTTGCAATGACAGAGATGTCTCTAAGTACCGCTAAAAAAGCAAGACTTGGATTTGACAGTGAAAATGGAAGTAGAAGGGCCAAGGTTGCCTTAAAGTTAATAAATGAGCCAAATCGTTATTTATCTACTATTCAGATTGGAATCACACTTATTGGTATCCTGACCGGGGTATTTAGCGGAAATAAATTGGCAGTTAATATTAACAAGATTATTGAAAAAAATCCTTATTTTCAACAATACAGTGAAACTATTTCAATAATTTTAGTAGTTAGTATTATTACCTATCTTAGTTTAATTCTGGGTGAAATAGTTCCGAAAAGAATTGCTTTGGCAAACCCGGAAAAAATTGCCAAATTATTTTCGGAATCCATGAATATTATTTCTCTGGTAGCACGTCCTGCTATTTGGCTCTTAAGTGTATCAACTGACTTTGTATTAAAATTATTTAGAGTAAAACAACCTGAAGAAAATGTTACTGAAGCAGAGCTTAAAGAATTAATAAACAGAGCAACTAAAACCGGGACTATTGAAATTGCAGAAAAGGAAATTGTCGAAAGAACCTTTAGCCTGAGTGATAAAAAAATTTCCGAGATTATGATAAAAAAGTCCGATGTAATATGGCTTGATATAAACCAACCGGTTATTCAAAATGAAATTAATATTCTGAATAATATTCACCGGATGTACCCAGTATGTAATGGAAGGCTCGAAAATGTTTTAGGGGTTATACATATCAAAGAACTATTATTAGCTTTACTGAAAAAGGAAAATGAATTAAGACTTGAAAAAATGTTGAACCCTGTAATTCACGTTTTTCAGGGTGAGGATGCTTATCATATTTTTAATAAGTTTAAAGAGAAAAAAGCATCCATCGCTATTGTTACTGATAGTAAAAATGAAGTTCAGGGTTTGATTACAATGGATGATCTGGTAGATGAATTAGTAGGTGAATTTAGGATAATTGAAAGCTATGAAGACTATATCACAAAAAGACAGGATGATTCCTGGTTTATTGATGCATCTATACCAGTTAGGCAACTGGCACATTATCTTAAAATTCCCGAAGAAACCTTTGGTGAGCTTGTATTAGGTAATTTAGCCAGTTTTGTCGCAAATAATTTAAACTATCAGCCAGATATAGGAAAAAAATTTGAGAGAAATGGTTACACTTTTGAAATTGCTGATATGGATGGAGAAAAAATAGATATGATCCTGCTTGAAAAATTATAAATTTGATTTTACTTTTGGTTCACCAAAGAATGATTAAAAACAAAATAAAAATTGATATGTATCATACTATTAATTCCTTTTTTTAACTAATCTTGAATTATGATGTCCCATCGGGGAAATCCATTTGTCGTTGGAATCGTAATTTAATTGATATTTAAAATAAATAGTTTTTTTTTTTAAGAATAATAAATTAATTTTCAGAAAATATATTTAAAAGCTAATTAATAAAGTAAAAACAGATCTTATGAGAAATATATCCTCTAAAGGGACCCCTGTTAGCCTTAAGAATGCTATTAAAGTAAATTTTTTAGCTCAGATTATCATATTATTAGTAATGTTTGCTTGTCAGGCTGATAACCCCATAGGGGAAAACCCGGATGAACAAATAAATTCTCCGGTTGAAATATTATATAAACAAATTGCTGACCCAATGAATAACAGTATGGATATCCTGAAAAATATTATTATTAAAGGTGAGCCTGATTTTGCATTTTCAACTTCAATAATTCAGATTAATCTTGGAGCTATAAATATGTCTTTGGCACAACTAGAAAATGGTAATGTTCAGGAAATATTGAAAATAGCTGAAAATATTGTTAAAAAACGTAAAACAGAAATAAATAAATTAAATTTATGGCTAAACGATAATACCCCAGAAGATGAAACAACAATTAATATTGCTATAAATTCATCATTTAATAAAATGATGATGAATGCCTTAAATAAGGCTTTTAATAATATGCAAAGTGTCGAAATTGGTTTAAAAAATAAATGTAATTCAAATAAATCTTCATTATCAGATAATTTTAAATTAATGAGTCTCAAGCCTGACAACTTTTGTAAAATGGGTGTAGAAATGAATAAAGCTGTATTAAACGGAAATACTGATATTATTTTTGTGGTAATGATGATTATACATGGTCAATTTGTAGTCGAAATCGCTCAGGTTGAAATTGAATCAGGAAAAGACGAAGAAATAAAAAAAATAGCTCAATCAATTATTAATACACAAAATAAAGAAATTGAGTTTTTTCAGGACTGGATTAATAATAAGATGAATTTTTAATTATTTTTGACTTTAATCAATCTTAAGATTGATGGTTAACATTTAAAATATAGAATCACATCAGAGATTAGGAGATTTATATGAAAATTAGTGAACCTGTTATAAATAAATTGAATGAAAATACCAGCCAGATTAGAATAATTATTGTTGATAAAGATCCATCATCCATTCTCGAAATTGAGCACTATCTTACAGAAAACGGAATATTTGTAAAATCATGCGGTTCTCCACAGGAAGCTATTCAATTATTAAACAGTGAAAAATATGACTGGCTTATTACCGGCCTCAATATGCCTGGAATAAATGGTTTTGAATTATTATTATGGGTTAGGGAAAATCATCCAAAAATTAAGGTTATTTTGATTAGCAAATTTGATAATAAGGAGTTAGCTAATTTTGCCAGCAGGCATGGAGCAATTAGATATTTCCCCAAACCTATAGATTTAAAAAAGCTTAAAGAACTTATTAATGACGAGTCAATGAAAAACGGATTTGAAGGAAGTATTTACAAAATTGATATCTTAAGTCTCCTGGAATCAGTTCTCTTATCTCATAAAAAATTGATAATTACTGTTTCCTGCCCTGATACAGGTGTAAAAGGAAAAATTTTTATTAATGAGGGAATGATTACCCATACTGAATTTGGGACTTTAACGGATTATGACGCATTTTATAAAATGATATATCTTAAAAAAGGGTTAATAAATGTTTTACCGTGGACAGATCCCCATATAAAAAATATGAGTATTAATGCAACCACATTAATGAATCTGATTCATGAAGTACAGGCCCAAAAGGAGATTAACAGATATAATAAAAAGCTAAAGATAATGCTGGTTGATAATAATAAAGATTATTCTCATGAACTGGTTAATATCCTTACAGATAAAGGTTTTGATATAGTTTCATATTTAACCGGAATGGAAGCTGCAAAAGTATTAAATAAGGAATTTTTTGATTTTATAATTGTTGATATGGATTTACCAATGATTAGTGGTTTAGATTTATTAATCTGGATAAATGAAAATAGTCCTAAAACTCAGGTTATTATTACTGCCAGTCCGGATAAAAACCCAGAGCTTGAATTCTTTGCAGAGCATAAAGGAGCTATAAAATACCTGATTAAACCCGTTGAGCCTGAAATACTGGAAAATTATTTCAATACTTCATTATTAAATAGTGGATTTTACGGGATGATAAAGTTTCTTACTCTCATAGATTTGCTAAAAATGATTGTATTGGCTAAAGAGACAAGAATTATTTCTATAGAAGATTATATCAATGGAAGTAATGGCTTAATCTATATTAAAGATGGAGCAGTAGTACACGCTGAAACTGGTGACTTAATTGGAGATGTTGCTTTTTTCACCCTAATTACTATGAATAATGGTATCTTTTTTGATATACCCTGGATTGAGCCCACCCTAAAAACAATTGATAAAAATTTTTGGGAACTAGTTAATAAGCTTGAAAAAGAAAATAAAAATTTTGATTCAAACCGATTTTCATTGTTAATAGATCAGGAAATTAAAACCCTTTTTGAAGATAAAGCAGAAAAAAATCCAGATTCTAAAGAGTCAAAAGCAATGATAAAATATACCGAAAGAATATTGGAACAGGCAAAAGCTCTGATAGAATTTGAAAAAAATAATACTAATCATGATGACATTGTTATTGATGAGTCAGGGGTTATTTTTGGCTTAATTATTGGCAAGTCTCACAAAAATGAAGTAATTGAAAAGATGAAAGAATATAGCCCTATCGGTAATCTGGAACACTATAACGATAAAATGTTTTTTTATCCTGATTTATCTTGCATTATCATTTTTGATGAAGCAGATATTGTTGAAGAAATAAGTTTTCAAAAAGGTTTTAAGGGAAGATTAAAAAGAGGCTTAAAAATAGGCGATACCATGCAAAAAGGTATTGAAATTTATGGTCCGCCAAAAGTATGTACAATTAAAGGGTGTATATGGGATTATTTTTCAATTTATTCAGAAAAAGGAAAAATTATCACCTCCATCAGATTAAGAAATACCATTCCTTTTGAAAATCGCTTTTCTAAAGTAGCCCCTGTTTCTGGGTACAGAAATAATTCCCCACAAGGTGGGGCCCCTGTTTCTGAGTACAGAAATAGTTAAATAGGAATTTGTTAATATGAATGATTTAACCGGGCTTGAAATAGCAAATAATTATAAACTCGAAAAGAAGATTGGCAATGGTGCAATGGGGGAAATTTACCTGGCCGTAGATTTACGCCTTGATCGACATGTAGCTGTCAAAATTTTGAATTTTTCTGCACTTGAAGAATGTTCAGGAGTTTCTTTTAATGAAGTTCTTGAAAGGTTCAAAAGAGAGGCAAAAGCAATTGCCAATGTTTCTCATCCAAATATTGTTAATATTTATGATATCGGAATAGAAGGAAAACTTAATTATATAGTGATTGAATATATTGATGGCTCTGACCTTTCAACCTTAAAAAAAAAGAATCAGCTGAATCTGAAAAATATAGTTGAAATCGGAATAAAGATTTGTGATGCTTTAGATTTTGTTCATAATAAAGGCATTATCCACAGAGATATAAAACCCTCCAATATTATGCTGACATTAGATAATCAGCCAAAATTAATGGATTTTGGTTTAGCTCAATTGAATAGGGAAGGTTATTCAAAACTTACCCAGGAGGGGAGCGTGTTAGGCTCATTATTATACATTTCACCGGAACAACTGATTAATTCAGCAAATATAGATTCACGTGCTGATATATATTCATTTGGTGCTACCTTATATGAGTTACTTACCGGAAGATACCCAATTGAAGCAGAAAATGTACCTGAACTGGTTGTATCTATAATGAATAATAAGCCTGTTTTACCAAGCAGATTAAATAAGGAAGTTCCTGAATTACTGGATAAAATTATTGAAAAAGCTTTGGAAAAGAACCCCAATAACAGATACCAGAGTGCTAAAGAAATGGAAAACGATTTATTGTTAATATATAATAATCCATCTTTTGCTAAAGAAAAGGTAAATGAAAATTTTACTTCAGAAGAGTTTTCTCATAATCAGGAAATTGATAAGACTATGCTCCTAAACAATAACCAATCTGAAGAGAAAATTAATATTGAAATAGGAAAAACAATTTTATTTCATCAGGAAAATAATTCTGAACAGTTAAATATTAAAAATGAAACCGGGCTCAACTTCCAAAAAATGGAACAGGAGTTGCAAAAAGAAAAAAGTGAATTACAAAATGAGCGAATTTTTCTTGAAAAACAAAAAAAAGAGTTAAATAATATTATTGATGAAAAAATAAAGCTTGAAAAAATTGAAAAAGAGTTAAAAAAAGAAAAAGAAATATTTATTCATGAGAAAGAATTTTTTGAAAAACAAAAAAATTTTAACAAGCCGGAAATAACAAATACCAGATATAATCATATAACTCACGAATTACAAAATAGCCAGCTCTTATTTGATAAATCAAAAAAATATATTGAAATGGAAGATTATGATACTGCAATAGGGTGTTTAAAAACGCTGATTGACTGGCATCCGAAGGTAGCTGAATATCATAGTTATTTAGGCATTGCTTTAAGTAAAAAAGGGTGGGATGGATATGCCCAGGCCGAATTTAAAGTTGCCTTACATTTTGACCCAAGTGAACCAATTGCTCTTAAAAATTACCTGCTCCCGGTTTCAAAAATAGAGAGTAATAATCATTCTTTTGTAAATAAATTAAAGAACTTATTTAAATTTAATGCTAATTGATTTGTAAAATCCAGTAAATATAGTTCTTTCTCTTAAATCCTTTAAGTTATTAATTTAAACATCACAAGAAAAAATATATAATTACTTTTCATATCTAATTTATTGATAAAAGTCAATTTATTATTTGATGGTTAACATTTTGTTACTTTATCAAAAAGGGTTTAATAATAATATCAAGGCAAATAAAAAATTTATTCTCAAACTTTGGTAAAAGGAACAGTGAAAATGATTCAGCAAAAACAGGATTTATACCAAGACCTTATTATAAGTTTTCAAAATATCCGAAGGGAAGTATTAAAAACATATCTTGGAGAAATAATTTATGATGAGTTTTACTCAACCAGTATTGCCCAAAAGTTACCAGAAATAAAGCAAAAAAATCTGCTTAAAGATTTATATAATAATTGCCGGTTACTTGGTCAGGAAATAAGCAAAAAATCTGATAGGGTTTGGAGTACAGAAGAGATTCTGGAACTTCTTTTCCATACCAATATTCCTTCAATAATTGGTGATTGGAAAGTAAATAAAGTGAATAATGCCCACATTCTTACTCATGACCATTTTCCATATGAGCCAAATAAGTTTATTTTTAGATACTGGGAAAAAGTAATATCAGGGCTTGTTTCAGGTCTTAATGAATCTATTCATTATGTAATTAACTGTAATTCATATCGGCAAAAGCAAACTTGTATTCAAACCATTTATGATTCAAACTTTTTTGGTAAACAATTAAAAGAAGTTCCTTTGGAAATCAAAAAGGTTCTTCTTGTTCTAACAAAAAAATTAGCAAAATTTGATATAAATTTAATTTTAGATGGTTATCTTGATGGCCTCATTTTTTATCATTTTGAGGGCTA
The DNA here is from genome assembly GCA_964422885.1 of uncultured Candidatus Sericytochromatia bacterium. Classification (GTDB taxonomy): domain Bacteria; phylum Cyanobacteriota; class Sericytochromatia; order UBA7694; family JACMQJ01; genus CAYRDV01. The sequence goes on along the minus strand of CAYRDV010000227.1, from coordinate 2,688 downwards.
TAGCATTAGTTCACTTGAATTATTCAAAGAAAAAATTATTACAGACACTTTCATTAATTTAGCAAAAATGAGAGTTAGAGATATTAAGTTTATTGAAGTTATTAAATAAAAAAGGAATTTTTATGTTAGAAATAATAAATAATTATCCCCAAATAGTTCTTGCAGAGCCAAATTATGAAAAATCAGTAATTATTCAGGACTTTTTTAAAAGCAGAAATGTAGCAAGAGTAATTGAAACTTTAAGAGATGGTATTGAAACTCTTGATTTCATAAAAAGTATGAAAGTATATAATTTTAAACTTAAGGGGATCTTAATTAACCTGGAGCTTCCATATGTTAATGAAGTACTTAATTCAATAAATAAAACAGAACATTTAAAAGATATCCCGATTATTATTTTTTCAGATAAAGAAAAGAATTTTATAAATACAAAATATGGAATAAATGATAAATCCCATATTTTAAAACCAATGCAGTTAATTAAATGCGAAGAAATAATTAAATCTTCCGATAATAATTCACTAAGAGCTCCAGTATTTTGTGGAAGAAAGAAATCTTCCTATCTACTTTAAAAAGGAGAAATATTATGATTTTCAGGCAATTATTTGATCCAAAAAGCTTTACTTTTTCATACATAATTGGGTCTGAAAAAACTCAGGAAGCTGTAATTATTGATCCCGTTCATGGATACTTTGAAAGAGATAAAAAGCTCATAAAAGAACTGGATCTGGAATTAAAATGGATATTAGAAACACATTGCCATATAGATCATATATCAGGAGCTTTTAATTTAAAAGAAGCATTTCCTGAAGTTAAAGTAGGGTTACCTGAATATTACGGTTCTGAATTTGCTGATATTAATATAAGTGAAGAAGATGTATTTAATATTGGAGAAATACGTCTTAAAACAATATTTACTCCGGGGCATACAAACGGCAGTTTCAGTTATTATACAGAAGGGAAAGTATTTACAGGAGATTCTTTATTAATCAGAAGCTGTGGCAGAACTGATTTGCAGGGTGGTAATTCTGAAATACTCTATAATTCTGTTACCCAGAACCTTTTTAGTTTACCTGAAAATACTTTTATTTACCCTGGTCATGATTATTCCGGTTATCTTTACAGCACTATTAAAGAAGAAAAACTATATAATCCATTATTTTCAGGGGTAACTAAAAGTGAATTTTTTTCACTTTTGAAAAATAATAAACCAGTTGGAAATATTCAGGCTGTAATAATTAAAGAATCATCACAAATTGAGCGACCAATAATGGATTTTGCTATTAAAAGTGAAAAGTGGATGAGTGGGAGAATATAAGAATCAAAAAATTAATTTAAAATAAAGGAGAAAAAGATGAAAATGCTGGAAATTGATGAAAAAGAATTTATAAACCTGAATAAGGTTTTAAGTGTAAAAATCAAAGATCACCGTTCTCTTGATATGAGAGGAAAAGCCAATACTGAGGAAGCTGAATTTATTGCAAATGGTTATAGGCTTGAATTTGAATTAGAAAACGGCTCTAATGTCAGTTCAAAAAGATTTGAAACTGTTGAAAATGCAAGAATGTGGTTATTTGAGCATACAAAGTAATTTAAAGAATTTTCTGCTATCAGAACTTTGTAACCTTATTTTTCTAGATAACCTTTAGGAAAAATAACTCCCCACAAGGTGGGGCCCCTGTGAGTATTAACTCCAAAGTAACTCCCGGAAATACCGGGCCCCTGATTCTGAGTACAGAATTAGAACTTTGGAATGATTGTATTGACCTAAACCCCGAAGTCCCACAAGGGGATTCCTTTCAGTCACCGCTTCGAGGTATTCTCAATACTGATAAAAAGATAACTTATAACACTTTTTGAGACTGCCACGAGGAGTACCTCTCGCAGTGACATGTCATTCTGAGACTGCCTTAGCAGCCGTGAGAATCTAACAAGTTATCATTTAGCTTTTACTTAAGTAATAGAATCAGCTGTTCATTATCATCAATTAATAACTACCCGGAGTATCGGGACCCCTGTTTCTTAACACAGAAATAAATTATAATTACTATCAAATATAAATAAACTGCTTACAGGCTAAATGAAATTTTTATTAATAACTGAAAATCGTGATTTAAAACAGTTTTTTCAAAGTTTTTGTAATAAGGAGCAGTCAGAATTAATCCTAATCGATAATCTGGGAGAAATTAGCTTACATGAGTTTAACTTTGCTGTAATTGATGCCACTTCTGAAAATTTTAATGTCAGTGAATATTTCAGGCAAAAGAAAATTTCTGGGTTTGAACTTAAAAAGATTTTCATCATTTTAGAAAATATTTCTTTGGCAACTGAATTTATTAATTTAGGGATTTATAATTTTTTATTTAAACCTTTTGATGAACATATTATAAGATTACAATTTTCCAAAGCTGAAAAAGAGCTTGATTACGTAAAAGAGCTTATTTCTAAGAATAAAAAAAATGAAAAAAATATTGCAAAACTGGAAAAAACTTTGAGTTTGAAAAAATAATTAATTTTATAAATGAGAATTTAGAAAATGTCTGATGAAACCACCAAAAAATTTACGCTTTTACTTGTTGATGACAACCCCAATAATCTGAACTTATTATTAAATGCATTACGTAATGACAATTATAAACTGCTGGTTGCAAAAAGTGGTGAAGAAGCTATAAAAAGAGCGGAGTATGC
>CAYRDV010000226.1:0-10097 GCA_964422885.1 uncultured Candidatus Sericytochromatia bacterium | reverse complement strand
GCAATTAACTTACCATTTGCTTCAGGGAGTGTCAAAAACTGTAGAAAAAGCGATAAGGATTGATGTTGATTTACCTGCCCGTTATTCTGTGGATACAATTGTGGTTCTTTTACCAGAAACAGCGGCAAAGGGCGCAATGGTTCTGGCAGAAAGAATAAGGCAAAGAATAAATAATTTACATAAAACAATTGATATCGAAAACTTCCCCCAGATATCAGTTAGTATTGGTGTTGCTTCACTTGAAGAAAGTGATGAAAAAGTAGAAGATATTGTCGCTAAGCTTAAAGAAGCTCTTGAACAGGCTAAAAATACAGGACGAAATAAAGTTTTTCTTTGTGCAAAAAGTGTTGAGAAAAAACAAAAAGTTTTTTCAACTTTTGAAGCAACGGCAGGAATGGATAGTGAACTATTGCTGGCAAATATAGAAAATGACAATGTAATAAAAGCTGATGAGGATGAGATTGGACGGGCTGGAACAGCATACCGAGCAGTAGAATATTATCAGAACAATGTTTCATTGGATTGGGATCCTGAAACGAAAAAAACAGATATTAATGTAAAAAGTAATCGCCCTGATGAGTTTTCCTACCAACCGATGATGTTTCTTGATTTTATAGATCAGGAAGAACGGGAACAGCTAAAAAAACAGCACGAAGCGTCAAAGCTTCCTGATTCAGCAACAAAAGCTCATCCGACTAATGTTGCTTCCCTAAAATTCGGTCCTCCTAAAAAACCAAATCTGCCAAACAAATATGATAATATTGCTGTAAAAAAATCACAGATGAAACATGGTAAAATCCCGATGGGAGAACAAAATAAAGCTGCTGTTGAAAAGACTGAAGCACAGATCCATTCGCTTGGATTTGTTGATGAAATTTAATTTTAATTGCGTCTTGCACAAGATTTATTGTTATGTTAAAGTATAATTTGTTTCCATGATATCAATAATATTGGAAACAAAGCATTATCGGAGCGTAGCGCAGCTTGGTAGCGCACCTCGCTTGGGACGAGGGGGTCGTAGGTTCGAATCCTATCGCTCCGATATCTTTTTGGTAAAATTTTAGGGGAGTTATGACTTATTATAAAATTACCCCTTCCCCACAAGTTTATATCCTTGGGCTGATAACCATTGCTCTTTTCCTTGCTGCAACAAATATTCAGGGTGGATGGCTTTATATAATAGATTCATTACTTGTTAGTCTGATGATTTTTTCTTTTATAACTCCAATCAATCAGGCCAGAAAACTAAAATTTTCACGTAATTTTAATAAATCAGTTTATGAAGGTGATAATGTTGATGTTACTTTGGAAATAGGGAATGATTCTAAACGAATTATTTCCTTTATCGAGATTCGTGACCCTGAAATCCGAAAAAAATCAGACAAGCCTGTGATTATAAGTACAAAAGATTCATGGAAATTTTTTATAGAGCTTATGCCAGGAGAAAAAAATGTCTTTAACTATACATTAATGCCTGAATTAAGGGGTGTTTATCTTTTTGAGAAAATTATTGTTAGCTCATATGGACCTTTTGGTTTATTTAAATTCTCCAAAAGTATTCAGTTAAAAGATGAATTATTAGTATTTCCTATTCTGCCAATCTTAAACTCACTATTTTTATCAGGTTTACAGGGTGTTGGTTACAGGTATTCTTCACAGACAAGGAATAATCCAGATGCCAATATTCCTTATAATGTCAGAGAGTATCGCAAAGGTGACAGCAAAAAATTAGTTCACTGGAAAACAACTGCCCGTTTTAACAAACTAATGGTAAAAGAATTTGAAAGTGAGCAATCTTTGAGTTTACAAATTATTTTTGATACTGAAAAAGGCTGTAATCTTGGGCAGGGTAAAGAAAGTAATTTTGAATATCTGATAAAGTTTGCCGGTTCTATCCTAAAATTTTGTATAGACAGGAATTTTAAAATAGAATTTTTATTTTATGAAAGTGATAAAGTACAAAAATTAACTGAAGTTACTCCCTGGAAACAAGTGATGGACACTTTTGCTTATCTTGATACATATAGTAAATTAAAGGTCAGGAATTTACTCAAAGAAAAAGAAATAGATTTTAATAGTATAATCATTCCTTTTTTCTTAAAACCTGATGAAAAGGATATTGAACTGCTTTCAGAGCTTCATCAGCAAAATTATTCGATAATACCTATTTTTGCAGAAATAAACAGTTTTGATAAAAATTATTTTCCAATAAAAGAGTTGGTACAAAAATGCCCTTTTAAATATATTACTGTCAAGCAGGGTGAAAGTGTTCCCTTACAACTTCAGGTCTAAATTTCATTGTTTGCTTTTAATATAAATATCTAATAGCTTTTCATTTTCCAGAAGAATTTTTTTCATAATAAAATCATAGGCACGATCAGGAATCATCCTAATTAAATAAACCTCTCCAAAAGGCTTTTTGGAAACAATATACCGGGCTTTATTTTTTTTCCTTTTTAAAATATTTAAAACTGTTTGTCCTACTTTCTCTGCTTTTTCTCCTGCTCTACCACCTTTAAGGGCGATACTTTTAATATTTTTACTGATCTTTTCATATTTTGTTCCTACATATTGTTCAATATCAATTTCTTCAGCTTTATCCCAGATTGGAGTGGCAATCATACCAGGCTGAACAACTATTACATCGATATTTGTGGACAGTAATTCACGACGTAAAGCATCAGATAGAGCTTCTAAGGCATGTTTTGAAGCACTGTAGGCTCCAACAAGGGGTTGCGCTATGCGCCCACCAATCGAGCTCATATTAATAATTTTTGCATTATCAGGATCTAAAAACTCAAAAAATTGCTGAGTAGTGTCCAATAGTCCAAATAAATTTACTTCAAATTGTTTTCTCAGCTCATTTATTGGTAATTTTTCAATGGCTCCGCCAACAGCAATTCCGGCATTATTAATTATTGAATAAAGCTTATTATTACCTAAATCGTTTTTTACTATTTCTTTTGCTTTTATAATGCTTGCATGATCAGTAACATCCATTATTACAGGTATAATATTATCTGAAATCTTTTTCAGATTTTCTCCATCTTCCTGTTTTCTTACAGTGGCAAAAACCTTAAAATTATTTTGTGCCAGTATTTCAGCGATTGCTTTGCCTATACCAGTAGAAGCCCCGGTTAATAAAATGTATTTATTATCAGTATTTACTTCATCATGATTCTTTTTAGCAAAAATTTTATATGCTATAGCTGAACCAAAAAGTAAGCCCATAGCGATTGCAGAATTTTTTTTCATATGCTCCTTAATTAAAGTAACAACTTCAATTTTATTTTGAAGTTTTTAATTAAGTATATGCCAAGTTTTTAATTTTTTTAAACTTGTATATAATATTTTAAAATGTCATCTTCTTTTATGAGAATTAACTATGGATTTAAAAGAAAAACTACAAGCAGAAATAGGACCGGCAGACTGGGAAAATTTAAAATTTTTTGCGGATAATAATGTTTTAATTTTTTTGAATGAAGAAGTTGATTTACTGGAAGCGGGTTTAAAAGTAGTTAATGATGATAGCCTAGCAATTCAGAAAATGATTCTTGAAAAGAAAATATTAAAAATGGATATTCAGACTTTTCAAAGTTATAAAGATAAAAAATTTAACTGCCTAATCCTTGAACCTTTTGTCTTATGCCAGGTAAAATAAAAAACTCTTCGCTTAAGCGTTTATATTTAGCAATCAGAAATTTTGCCAATTTCAATTAGGCTCTACCTTGCGGTTAACCTAAAAAACTGGTAATTTACTTCTATAAAATACTGACACCAAAGGAGATATATAGTGAGAAAGCCTGTTATAGCCGGTAACTGGAAAATGAATAAAACCCCTGATGAAGCTGTGGATTTTGTAGAAAAGCTTTCTTTTTCGATACGCAATGAAAAAAAGGTAGAAATGGTTATTTGTGCTCCTTTTCTTTGCCTCGAACGACTTAGCAACATTTTATCCGGAACAAATATTGCGACAGGTGCTCAGAATATGTATTGGGAAAACAGTGGTGCTTTTACAGGTGAGATTTCAGGCACTATGCTCAAAGCAATAGGCTGTTCTCATGTAATAATCGGACACTCTGAAAGAAGGCAGTTTTTTGGAGATAATGATATAAGTGTAAATATGAAAGTAAAAAAAGCCCTTGAAATAGGCCTTGTTCCTATTATGTGCGTAGGTGAAACCCTTGCCGAGAGAGAAGCTGGCAGCACCGATCAGATTGTAGTATCACAGATTGAAACTGGCCTGAGTGGAATAAAAGTAAATCAGGGTTCTGCTGAAAAATTCATTATTGCGTATGAACCAGTCTGGGCAATTGGAACAGGTAAAACCTGTGATACAAGTGAAGCAAACAGAGTTATTTCATTGATCAGAAATACCCTTGCCAGGCAATATCAAAATGAGGTAGCAGGAAATATCAGAATTCTTTATGGTGGAAGTGCCAAGCCTGAAAATATAAGAGAGCTTCTTGCGACATCAGATATTGATGGTGGCCTTATTGGCGGAGCTAGTCTTGAACCTTCATCTTTCAGCAAGCTGGTAGAAAATATTTTATAATTTTAAATATGGATAAAAATTATTCAAATGTAATCTATCTGGATAAAGAGAGCAATAAATTTGCTTTTATTTTTATTTTACTTTTTTTGTTAATACCAAATATTGGGGTTATCGTTGGCCTGTTTATTGTTTTTGGACCAGAAGTAATTAAAGATAATTCTATAGTTTTGGCTGTTGGCATTTATACTATTGTCAATGCCCTGTTTCTGATCCTTAGTTTTTTTAGCCTCGAAAACAATAAAGAAAAATATATCAGAATTCTTGATGAAGGATTAGTTTATAACTCACTATTAAAAAAATTTGCGGTTCCCTGGACATGTGTATATCGGGTCCAGGTCAACCCATTTCTTTCTGCAAGGCCAACAGTAATGGTTTATACAACAAAAGGCCGCTTTTATTTTACAGGAATGTATGTCAATACAGGTGAAGAACTTCCCAAAATCAAACCAGGGTTTTTAACCCCCAAATTTTATTATCCGTCAGGCGGTACTTTTGATGGGAATCTTTATTCTAATGAACTCTATTTAACTTTTAAAGAAAAAATTCCTGATAAGTTTTTCTGAGGTTAATAAATGGATCAGATTTTAGCTGAACGGGCAAAAGATGCTATTAATAAAAAGTTACCTGTACCATGTGGTACTAATTGCCCTGTTGTTTGCTGCGAGCCTATAATAACAGGAGCTTTCATGCCCCAAAGTTTATTATTTACAAATAATAAAAATTACATGGAAGCAAAACAGCATATCGAGTCTGTTATATCTGATGTTATAAATACAAAAACTCTGGATAATCAAAACTGTTTCAAGTTTGAAGGAGTTGTACTGACTGAAATAGATATTGATAATGGATTTGTTCAGGATGCTGACATAGAAAAAATGGTGCTGGATAAAGTTAAGGGAAAAATTGATGCTAATAAGTTACATGAATATGTAAATAAGATAAAAGAACGCTTCAAAGAACTTAATATTGGGATTATTACTTTATTTTCGTGTCCTAACTATGATTTATTTATGAAAAAATGCACTATTTATGATACCCGACCCCAGCTCTGCAGAAGTTATCATTGCGAACAATTAAACCCGGAAAAAATAAACTTCTCATTTGAAGAAATGGTAAAACGGATAACCATCAAGAAAGAACAAAGAGAATATGTAATTGAAAATAAAAGAAGCGAGCCTTTGGATGCAATAAAATTATACCTTAGTGGTTTTTAACCAGGTTCTCTTTTGTACATCTTATTTGGAACCAGATTAATAAAATCATACTTTTTACCTAATTGAAGACACTTATCTTCAAAATAAAAGGTATCATGATTTTCACCATCATAAAAAATAAGCACAGCATCAGCATTTTCCACTATAAGATTATTCCTGCATAATTCAGGGTATTTAGGGTTTTTTTCAGGATCTGCTTTAAATACAACAAATTTTAAATGCTTCTCTTTGGAAAAGGCTCTTACATGGCTTTCCATCCCTGAAGGCGTGTCATCAGTGAGCAGAACTTCTACCCCTTTTGGCAGGTATTTACCCAGATTTATCTGGTGCGGGCTACTTCCTACTACTGCAACTTTCATATTTATTATTAATTTTGAAGAAATAACTTATTACTTAGTTAAAAATATAAAACTAATTTTTATATTATTCAATAGTCCGAATAAATAATTTATAAAAATAGGTCTTTACATAATCTGATTTAATAGTTACATATTAATACAGTTTGAATAAACGCATTAGGATTAATAAAATTAGGTAAAAAAATGTTTAATATAAAACTAATACCACAAAATAGAAAGTTTTTTGAATTGTTTAATGATTTATCTGAAGTATTAACTTTCATTGTACGTGAGTTTATTGATTTCTTAAAGAATTATCACCAAAAAGATGGTTATATTACAAAAATAATTGATCTTGAACAGAAAGGAAACCGGATTGCTGCCGAACTAATGGTAGAATTATCCTCAAATTTTGTTACACCTCTTGATAGAGAAGATATACATGGCCTGACAAAAATTCTTAACGGGATAATTGATCATGTACATGGTGTTGCCAGAAGGTTTGATATGTATAATGTTGATGCTATTCGTGAACCAGCAATTCTGATGAGTGAAGTATTGCTTAACTGTGTTGAAGAACTTGAACTTCTTATCAACAGATTAAATAATATGAGTGCTTTGGAAAAAATTACCCCTGCTATTGATCAGCTTGACAAATTTGAAGAAAAAGGTGATGAGATATATCGCCAGGCAATAAAGGAGCTTTTTCTGAAAGAAGCTGATACACCTTTGGAAGTTTTGAAATGGAAAGATATTTACGAAAGAATAGAAAATAATATCGATAAATGTAATGATGCAGGAAATATTATACTGGGAATTATTTTAAAATATGCATGAATTATTTGTTTTACTTTTATTAGTAATTATTGCAGCCCTTATTTTTGATTATATAAATGGTTTTCATGATACTGCTAATTCTATTGCAACCGTTGTTTCTACCAGAGTTTTAAAACCTTCTCAGGCTGTTTTTATGGCTGCTATTTTTAATCTGATTGGAGCATTTTTAGGAGTTGAAGTGGCTAAAACAATAGGCAAAGGAATTGTGGAAACGGCTTCTATTACTCAATTAACTGTTTTAAGCGCACTCTTGGGGGCAATTGTATGGAACTTACTGACCTGGTATTTTGGAATTCCTTCAAGCTCATCCCATGCATTGATAGGAGGTCTTTGTGGCTCAAGTGCAGCATATGGCGGAATGAATGTTATTAAAGCTAATGGGTTAATGCATAAAGTTTTTCTGCCAATGATAATTTCGCCTTTACTGGGAATAACAATTGGCTTCTTTTTTATGCTCTCTTTATATTGGCTTCTTGCAGCCGCAAAGCCTGGGGTTGTAAATAAGATTTTTTCCAAGCTGCAACTGGTATCAGCAGGGTTAATGGCTCTTAGCCATGGTTCTAATGATGCCCAGAAAACAATGGGAATAATTACAATGGCCCTGATAAGCTATACAGTTCTTACTGTTTCCAATGTTGGTAACGCAAGCCTGGATACAAGTAAGCTTGTTAGTAGTGATACAAGTGCGATCCAAACTATTAATAGAAAAGATATAATTTCCAAATTTATTAATGAAGGAGGAAAAATTAGTAATTTTAACGGAACTTATAAAGCATTTCAAAAGAATAATTCCAAGCCTGGTGGCTATGAAGAGATAAAAAGTCTTGACCCTGTTACTGTAAGAGATTTACAGCTATCTTTAAATGGGAGAGAACTTAATCCTGGGGAAGAATACGAAGTTAAATTTCATATCCCCACCTGGGTTGTTCTCGCCTGTGCCATTGCGATGGCTCTGGGGACACTTGCCGGAGGCTGGAGGATTATTCATACTCTTGGTAGTAAAATGATCAAATTACAGCCCATTCATGGGTTTGCTGCCGAAACTTCTGCGGCAATAATGATTCTTGGTGCATCTACTTTTGGGATGCCTGTTAGTACTACTCATATCATCTCTACATCAATCATGGGTGTTGGTGCTTCCAAGAGATTTTCAGCAGTAAAATGGGGAATTGTTGGCAATATTGTTATTGCCTGGATCTTTACTTTCCCTATTTCTTTTGCTTTAGGATGGTTATGCTTTAATATATTACATTTATTTTTTAATTGATAAAAATTGTGATCAATGATACTGAAATATATTTTTCTTTACTAATAACCTTAGGCCATAATTGGCCTATTTTCCACGATAATTTGTGAAAAATTCAAAATCTTAAAATAAATTCACAATTTCTTTCATAATTTGTAATTTAAGAACTTGTTAAAATATTTAAATTAGAATAAAATCTAATATAACAATTGCAATTATCATTTTTCAAAAATTAAGAGAGATTTACCTATGCCCATAACTTTTAACAAAAGACTTGATGTAGAATCTAAAGTAGGTTTCTTACGCAGAGTTCCCATTTTCGGTGGTGTCGATGGTGACAATCTTCTAAAAATAGCGAATATCGCTTCAGAAAAGACCTATTCCAAAAAAAATATTGTATTTCATGAGGGAGATTATGGTGATGCTCTTTATATAATAAAGAGTGGAAGGATCAAAATTGCCAAAGTTGCGATAGATGGAAGAGAAAAAACACTAACTATTCTAAAAGTTGGTGATTTTTTTGGTGAAATGGCTATTTTTGACGATATGCCAAGATCCGCTACTGCTGAAGCAATGGATAATGACGTAAAGCTTCTAGCCATTAGTAAGAATGACTTTGAACGATTACTAATAGAGAATCCTTCAATATCCATTAGAATAATAAAAGATCTTACCAGACGTATCAGACAGGTTAACGAACAGGTACAGGATCTTGCCTTCAAAGATGTTCATGGCAGAGTTGCCAGCACTATCTTTAATCTTTTAAAAGCAGAAAGAGAAATTTCCAGAGAGCCTAACAGAGAACAGATTAATTATCTTAAGATGACACACCAGGATTTGGCAAATATGGTTGGTTCTTCCAGAGAAACAGTTACAAGAGCTCTTAACAGACTTCAGGATGAAGGGGTTATTTCAATTAGCCATCAGCAGATATCTATTCTTGATCTGGAAAAGCTTATTGAAGCACAGCAGTGCTGAGTTTCAGATAAATAACTATCTAAAACCGTTCGTTTTGACTTAACTCAACGAACGGTTTTATTCATAATCAAGTTCAGGTGAGCAGTGATCATGAGTATGGTTATGCTCTGGTGACGTATTACACTCATGAACCTCCTCCTTTTTAATCTCTTCTTCCTGATAGCCTTTTGCTCTTTTACCTTTTAGTATTTTGGCGTTAAAAACCCGCACACTATTTAAACTACTACATTTTGTACATTTTATATTTTCTCTGCTGTCATTTACTCCGCAAAGAATAAAAAAATCAGTCTGACAATCCTTGCATTTATAATTATATTGAGGCATTAGTAATAATAATCTCTTTTTCTATCTCACTTGTAAGAATCCCAAATTTTGGCTCAGGTATTGTTATTTCTTCTCTTAGTAGTAATTTAACAGCCAGATAAGGAAAATTAATCCCGGAAAGGCACGAAACATTCAGACCTCCTGACATACGTGGATTAACTTCGAGCAATTTTGGCACTCCATCTTTATATCTAACCTGAATGTTAAAAATATAAGGTAGCTTATAAGTCTGATTAAATTTTTCGGCAATTTCTATTAATTCTTGGTTATTTTCTAAATATCTGATTCGCCCACCAAGCTTTTTTCTGGGTATTGAAGCATAAAGTTTCCCATTAGAAGCAAGGCAGTCTATACTATATTCAGCTTCATTCAAATATTCTGATACCATGATTTCTCCAAAATCTTCCGTTTTGGAAAGTATCTTATATGCATGTTCAAAAGGTACTCTGGCAGAAATAGGCTCAAATAAAGATTTTACAGAATCAAAGCTATTATCAATAATTCTGAAGCCAACCCCGCCATGAGATGAAAGAGGTTTAAAGCAAACATCTTGCCCCATTTCAGTTAACCCCTCATAAGCCGCTTTGAACTGCTGAGCAGAGTTA
>CAYRDV010000225.1:0-10145 GCA_964422885.1 uncultured Candidatus Sericytochromatia bacterium | reverse complement strand
CACTGCTTCCTCGATTAGCTCCGGTATTATTTTATTTATTTTCTGAAGGCTTAACTGTTTAAATGAAGCAGCCGAACCATGAATCTTACTGATAACTTCAAGGGTCGTATCGATCAAGGCTCTTCTAAGACTTGGGCCAAAAAGCTTTAATTTTGCTTCATAGATTTCAATATCCATTCTATTCGGTTTAGCCTGTGGTGACGGATTTTTATTTGGAGAAGTAAGACTGAAGATTTCTTTACCATCAATAAAACCTTTGTATTTTATTTCTACAGAGTTGACAACTTCCATATGTCCTGTAAAGGCTTCTTCTTTTGCTTTTTCCTGTAAATTTTCCAGATCATTTGAATTACAGTTCTGATTTTTTGAAAGCAGAATTCCACCCCCCAAAATAGAAGCCAGAACTACCAGAAACTCCTGTTGAGCTTCAGAAGGAATACAGGCTTTGATATCAACTTTGGTTATATCCGCGGTAATTTCGTAGGCATGAGAGCCAACAGCTTCGGGATCAGTTGATACTGCCCCAATCAGCAACCCTTTGTAAACAAGTAAAATTACCCGGTCACTGACAACGATTGCCTGTGAAAGATTCTCATTTTTATACATAGCTTCAAGTAAAGGCTTATTACCTACGTTTTCTACAGACCAGGTCTGAATCATTCTGTAAACCAGAGAATATAGATTTATTTTGTCAACTCCATCTACCAGTGTGAACTCAAGGACACGGGTAAAACTCGTTTTAGAAATTGCCCCACCCGTTGTTCCCGGAGAAGTAGATGATACAGCTCCTGGTGCAGAACCACCCTTCATTTTATAAAGTAATTCATTTAGGGCATCTGCAAAATCTGTTGCTCTCTGATACCTTTCATCAGGATTTTTGGCAATTGCTGTCAAAACAATCTCATCCAGTTCCGGAGTTATTTTTGGATTATGAATACTTGGTGGTTCCGGCTCGCTTTGCATAATTTTGCTGATAATACTGGCCACATTGTCCCCGTCATAAGGGAAAGTACCTGTTAGTAACTCATACATACTTATACCCAGAGAATATACATCAGCTCTTTTATCAACTTTTTGAGCACTGATTAACTGTTCAGGGGAAATATAAAGGACACTACCCAGGATTGTTCCAGCCTGGGTTAATTGTGACTGAGACTCCTGAATACGGGCAATACCAAAATCCATTAATTTTGTAATACCGTTGTCAAGAAGAATAATATTTGCTGGTTTTATGTCTCTGTGGATAATACCTGTCTGATGGGCATAATCAAGAGCAGCACATACCTGGATAATACATCTTATTACCAGTTCAACAGATAAAGGTGAATTAAACTTAAGTAATTGGGATAAATCTCTTCCCTTTAGTAATTCCATTACCATATAATTTTTGTCATGTTCTATGCCAAAGTCATATATACTGACAATATTTGGATGGTTAAGCTTGGCAATGGCTTTAGCTTCAGTTTTAAATCTTTCTACTAGTTCATGATGTGATGTTTGTGTCATAGCATCGGCATCTTCACCAACATTTTCTATAACTTTTATTGCGACATCTCTTTCCAGCTTGGAATCATAACCACGGTAAACAACTCCCATACCGCCACGTCCCAGCTCGCCTTTAACTTCGTAACCACCGATAGTTTGTACCACTACTATTACTCCGCAAAACTTCAGAATACAAATTAATAATTATTACTTTTGTATACAGAATTTAAACTTAAAATACCTATACATTATAATATATTGAAAGCAATTTTATTGTTATCTGGATCAAAATCATTTTGAAAAATAAAATTTCTTTTAAACTGGATAAAAATTTTTAAACTTAAGTTAACTCATTTTTATCTCAGACATAAATTTCAAGTAGCAAGATTTGTGAGAAAGCTTACTATAACTACCTAAATTGTAGAGTAGAGTATTGTATATAGAGGTGGAAGCGAAATTATGACAACCAAAAGTAATTCAAAAGAATTAGTAAAGTTAATAACAGTTTCTGTTTTAACGGTAGGCGTTATGTCAGCTACAACAGCTTGTGGCAAAAGAACTGGTCCTGGTACTGCAACACCATCTACTACTCCAAGTGGAGCTCCTGCCCCGGATGTTCCAGATGTTCCTGATAATAATGACAGTGATAATAATGGTCAGACAGATCTTCCACAGGAACCTACCGATGTTCCTGAACCTTTACCAGCCCCTGTAACTCCTGTTCAGCCTGGACAAAATATTGCAATCAGAGCGATTGCTAAAACTACTTCATACATTCTTCCAGTTGGCAATGTAAAAGGTAATTATGTAAATATTGAAGTAACCTGGCAGCCAGTAACTGGAGCAAAAGAATATTGGGTATATAAAAATTCATTACCTAAAAAAGAAGAAGCAACTAAAGGAAACGCATATAAAGTAGTATCTGCAAGCGGTATTTCCAGCACATTATTTATAGATGGAGTTATGCCTCCAAGTTTTGTTGGTGGAAATTTCTGGGACAAAGTTAAAAAAGCTTTCAATGCCGTTACAATCAGACCTGGTGTTGAATATAAATATAAAGTTATCGCCGCTGATATGGACGGAAATGTTTTAGGTGAATCAGATGCAGGAATAACTATTCCTTTACCTCCAATTGCTGCTCCAGCAAATCTAAAGATTTCTGAAACTGCATCACAGGCTCCTCTTTTTCAATGGGAAGAAACCCCCGGAGCTGCTCCTGATGGATTTTATGTAGGTGTTTTTCCTCCTATTCAGTTTGGAAAACAGCCTATTCAGTCTAAAGGTGGTTTTGGACTTGCTTACTGGTCAACATTCAGACTGGAAAAAACAAAATTAGCCCGTTATGGCTCTCAATCTGATAATATGGCTGCTTACCCCGGAACTCTTCCTTTTGATGTAAGCTTTCCTCTTAGAAATGGCAACAGATATACAGTAAGTGTTACCTCTGTAAAAACTGATAGTAATGATATGAGAACAGCTAAAGCAATCTCAAAAGCATGGAGTGAATCAAAGCTGTTTACAATAGGCGTTGAACAGCCAGATCCTAATACACCTGCCCCTGCTCCTACACAGGCCCCTTCACAGGGAAGTGGAAGCACCAGTAAGGTTGGTGGAGTTATTAATAAAATAAAAGGGATTTTTGGATTCTAAGCTGATTATATTACTATTGGAATAGAGAGATAACGATTATGAGAATAAAAAAGATAAACTTTCTTCTCCTATTCTCCCTGCTTTTCTTACTTGTAACCGGATGCGGAGGTAGAATCCCTACTGGTGGTGGCGATGATGGTGGGGCAAATGTATTAGTTCGTGTAATAGACAAACAGATTTCAAAACCAATCCAACAGGCAAAAGTTTCTTTAAAAAAAGATAATGTGATTTTAGGTGCAGAACAGCTTACAGATGAAAATGGCGAAACAGTTTTCAAAAATGTTCCCTCTGGTGATGGCTATATTGCATTTGTAAATAACGCTTTAGGATATAAGTCAGGTGCTTCACCTGTAATCAAAGTTACCGGAAATACCGAATCAAATGTTCAGTTAGACAGATTAGGCAATGGCGATGGTTCAGGATTAATCGCCGGTTCGGTAAAAGACAGAGGAACAAAAGAACCAATCTCAAGACTAACTGTTACATACGCAGGACCAAAAAAAGGATTAACAACACCAGTACTTACTGATGAAAACGGAACCTTTATGATAGATGGACTGGTATCAGGAAACTATCTTCTCACTTTTTCAAAATCAGGTTATACCAGAGTTCAAAAATCAATAACTGTTATAGAAGGACAAAGTTCTAATATTGAAACAATATTTTTAGCAAAAAGCGGAGCTCAATCCACAGGAAATTATCTTATTTCCCTGAGTGGAGCCAGAAGGGTTGTAGAGCTTGATAAATCAGGCAGAGTATTATGGTCATATAACCAGTTAAAAAGTATTGAAAGTGCAGTAAGATTAGAAACAGGAAGCACTGTAGTTAGTGACAGCAATTCTTCAAAAGTAGTTGAAATCAGCAAAACAGGTAGTGTCGTAAATAGTTTTGGAGCAGGAGCCATTTTCAGTTCATTAAAATACCCAAGCTGGGTGGATAGTTTAGCTGGAAATACAATTCTGGTAACTGATAATGGTGCAAATAAAATAGTAGAGTTTACCAACGGTAAAGCCGTATGGTCTTACAGTACCGGTCTTTCCAGACCACGTAGCGCAGTATATTTAAGCAATGGTAATATCCTTGTTACCGACCAGGGAAACAGAAGAGTACTGGAAATAAGCAAACAGGGACAAATCGTCTGGTCTTTTGATCAACATATGGATAAACCAGTACATGCCGTTAGATTAGCAAATGGAAATACATTAATTACAGATGCCGGTTACAGCAGAGTAATTGAAGTTTCCCAAAAAGGAGAAGTTGTCTGGTGGTTCGCTGGTGCTAATGGTGGTGGTAGCTCCGGTAGCAACAGTACTGGAATCGGAAATGTAATTGGCGATGGAAACAATGCACCTGCTCCTGATAGTGATGGTGCAGATATTCCTAATCCAACAGCACCTGCTCCTGGTGACACTATAGATGATGGTTCTGAACCTGATGCAGCTGTATCAAATGTAAGAACAGCCAGAAATGGCAGAATGAGAATCCAGACTGTCTACAATGCTTATGATAATGAGCAGGCTCCTCCAGCTCCAGGCCCCAGTTTACTTTTCCCAAGAAGTGCAGTAAGATTATCTAATGGTAATACATTAATTGCAGATACTGGTAACAACAGAATTGTAGAAGTATCAAGAGAAAAACAAATTGTTTGGGAATTAGGAAATCTTCCAAGACCGGTTTCTGTTGAAAGGTTATAAACCGATTTAAAATGAGTTTTAAGATAAAATTATTTAGTGCTACCCAAAATAATCTGTCAAGCCTGGAAGATGAAGTAAATTCATGGATGTCAGTCAACTCTGATCATATTGTCAAAGATTTAAAAGTCACTTACTCAGACCATAATGTTCTGATTACTGTTTTTTATGATCCTCAAACCAGAGCTATGCAGGCTATGCCGATGTCTTCACAAACCAGAGAGGTTGCGCCACAAAAAAGCTTTCAGGAAACATTATCATCATTTGCAGGTCCCCCTGAGCCACGATCTAATGTTACACCACCAAAACAACCACAGAGTGTAGGTGAAGCGATAGATTCAATTAACCCTTCACAGGTAAAACCTGGTAGGTTAATCCAGAATAATTACAGCAAATATAATAAGTCAAACCAGAAAGTTTCAGAAGATCAGGCTTTTAACTGGGATTAATAATTCAAGAATATGTTACAATAATCCCCAACGTTATTAGTTTATTGGAACTGTAAATTAGTTTTGGATTTAGAAAAGCTTGAGTTTTTGATAAAAAACTCAATAAGTATAAAATTATTAAAAGCAAAAAATGCTCCACTGATATTTTCTTTTCTTTATAATGAATTTAAAGCAAAAAATGAAATAACTGTACATGCCCTGGAATTGAATTTCAGATTAGCAAATTACCTGGATTATATCAATTATAAAGATCCAGATTTTAAGAAAAAAGATGATTATAACCTAAGAGCCAAAAAATATCTTAATGACTGGGCAGATCTTGGTTTCTTAAGAAAATACCCTAATAGTTCGGGTGAACCTTTATTTGAATTAACATCTGCATCTGAAAAAGCAATTCAATGGATTTCTGCCATGGATAAAAAAGAATTTGTCGGTACAGAATCACGATTTAAAGATATTTTTACCAAAATTAGGGAAGTTACCGAAAATTCAACTGAAGATATTAATCAAAAAATTGAAGAGTTGGAAAAAAAGAAAAAAGCGATAGATGAAGAAATTAAATTAATAAAAAAGACTAAGAGTATTGTTATTTTTGATGATTTTCAAATTAAATCAAGATTTACAGAAATAAATAGAATAGCTAGGGAATTACTTTCTGATTTTAAAGAGGTTGAAGAAAATTTTAAAGATATTACCAGAAAAATTTATGAAAAACATTCAAAAAGAACCTTGAGTAAAGGCGGAATTTTGAAATATACTTTTGATTCTCTTGATGAATTAAAAGAAACGGATCAGGGAAAAAGTTTCTATTCCTTCTGGAATTTTTTAATAGATGATGATTCTCAAGAAGAACTAAAAGCCCTTGTTTATAAGTTATATGACATTCTTGATGAACGGAACATCCAATATGAAGATCGTTTTCTAAAAAAAATTAAAGCTTTTTTACATATGTCTGGAAGAAAAGTTTTAGAGTCCAATGATTTACTTGCTGAAAAACTTACAAAAATAATTGCTGAAAAAGATATTCTTGAAAGTAAAAAAGTAATGGAAACTATTGGCGAGATAAAAGAATTAGCTTTAAAATCAATTAATGCTCAGCGTAGCAATGAACCATATCTTTTTATAGAATCACTTCCAGAAATTGAAATGAAAATGGAAAGGAAATTAGGCGAAGAAACCATTATTAATGACTTTGAAGAACAACCCGATGAGTTTGAATTACAGGATGAAATCTATCTTGATAAACTTTTTAGTCAATATTATATTAATAAGAATCAACTTATTAAAAATATTAATATGGCTTTAAAAAATAAAAAACAGATCACTTTAAAGGAATTATTAGATATTTTTCCTTTACAAAAGGGATTATCAGAGCTGATAGCATATATTTCACTGACTTCTTTTAATAGTAAATTTTTTATTAATGAGAATACTATAGAAGCTATAAAATTTGATTTTGAGAATAGTAAATTTTTAGAAGTGCCACAGGTAATATTTACGAAATGAGTAATCTTGATGTGGGAATTGCTCCCTATGCTGATGTTATTGTTAAACTGTTAAAGGAAACTCTCTATTATGAGGATAGTAAGGCTTGGAATAAATTAATTAATTACCAGATTGAGGTTAGTCAATATTTTGAGGTAATCGGGATTGAACTCATTGTTGACAGGAAAGATGGATTTGCTTTCTTAACCCAGAAAGAGCTTGATGATGAAGGAACAACGATTGGGCTTATCAGAAGAACCCCTTTATCATATGAATTGACACTGATTTGTGTTTTATTAAGAGAATGGATGGAAGAATTTGAAATTAAAGATACTGATTCAAGAAACCTTTTTGTCACCCATAAAGATATTAAAGATAGGGCAGAATTATTTTTTAAAGAGAAAAGTAATAAAGTAAAACTACTAAGCAAAATAGATAAATACATAAAAGACATAATAGAGCTTGGATTTTTAAAAGAAGTGAATAAAAATAAGCAATTTCCTGATGAAACTCTTTATGAAGTGAAAAGGATTATTAAAGCAAAAATTACAAATGATAAATTAGAAGAATTTAAGAAAAAGTTAGAAAGAGATGCAAAGAAAGATAAAAATTAATCCAAATGAAGCTGGTTTCAGGCTCGATTATCTTGAGATCTATAATTGGGGAACATTTGATAAACAGATTTTCCGTATTTCTCCTACGGGTGAAAATTCATTATTAACAGGTGCAAACGGTTCAGGTAAAACTACTCTTGTTGATGCTCTTTTAACCCTTATGGTTCCTGAAAAAAGATTTAGATTTTATAATCAGTCTTCAGGTTCCCAGAATAAAAAGGAAAGAGATGAAGACAGCTATGTAAGAGGTTTCTACGGAAAAATCCTTGATGAAAATACACAAAGCAGTTCAACACAAATGTTGAGACCAGATAAAGAAAAAGTTTTTTCAGTACTTTTAGCTAATTTTGTAAATGAATATTCAAGCCAGAATCTTACTCTTGCCCAGGTAAGATGGTATTCAGGAAGTGACTTAAGAAGGGTTTATATTATTTCTCATAAACCTTTAAATGTTGTTGATGATATAAAACCATTTGACGCCAATGGTGCTTGGAAAAAACGATTAAAATCTAAATATGGAAAACTTATTAATACGGATGTTGTCGAGTTTTTTGACAGTCCCACAAAATACTCAAATGAATTCAGGAGAATTTTTGGCATGAGGTCCGAAAAGGCCCTTACTCTATTTAACCAGACTATAGGTATAAAGGTGCTTGGCAGCCTGGATGAATTTATCAGGCATCATATGCTTGAGGAAACAAATATTGAAGAAGAGTTTATAAAGTTGAAAGATAATTATAATAATTTACTTAACGCCCATAAAACTATTGAAAAAGCAAAAGAGCAGATTATCTATCTGGAAAAAATAAAAAATAATAATGAAGAGCTTGAGATTATTACTGATAAGCTTACAGAATTACATAAAATTAAAAATACTCTTGAGCCATATTTCTCAGTAAAAAAAGTAAAATTACTTAAAGAAGAGATTGAATTAAAAAATCAGGAACTAATAAGGTTAAAAAATGAAACAGAGCTTATTCAAGATGAGCTGGAATCTAAAAGAGAGACTGAAAGAGAGATAGACTTTAATATAAAAAGTGATGCTACAGGTCGTCTTATTAAAGAACTGGACAGGGATATAAGAGAAAAAAATAATCTAAAAAACTCTGTTGATTCTAATTCAAAAAAATATAATGCACTTGCTGAAAAATTACGCTTCCATATAGAACCCTCCAAAGAATTGTTTTATGAAACTATAAATAAGGCAAATGAAAGAAAAGACGAGGTTATTAATGAGCTTATTTCTGTAGAAAAACAGGCTTTAAGCTTACTTGTTTCAAGAGATAAATATGTTCAGGAGCGTGATATTAAGTTACAGGAGTTAAAAACCCTTGAAAATAGAAATATTAATATTACCGGAAAAGTCGCATATATTAGAGAAGCTATCTTAAACGCCATTGGGGCAAAACATGATGAAATACCATTTGTTGGCCAGCTTATCCAGGTAAAAGAAAAAGCCTGGGAAAATTCAGTTGAGAAGCTTATGCATGGTTTTGCCTTAAGATTATTAGTACCAGAACGTTTTTATAATAAGGTAAATCTTTTTGTAAATAATACGGATCTTGGCGGAAGGATTGTTTATCACAAAGTTGAATCAAAGATAAATTCGAAAATCAGAAAAACAGATGAAGACAGTTTAATCTCAAAGCTTGAAATAAAACCTGACTCCGAATGTTTTGAATGGCTTGAAGAGTTCATTTCCAATAATTATGATTATATATGCACAGATAATATGGACTATTTTTCAAGATGTAGCAAAGCAATTACAAAAGATGGGCTGATAAAAAATAATAGCAGGCATGAGAAGGATGATAGGCCAGAAGCTCTTAAAAAAGAGAACTTTGTTTTAGGCTGGGATAACAAAGATAAATTACGGATTAATAGAGAACTATTAAAAAATACAGATAAACAAATCTCTGAAGTTGATTTAAAGCTGGTAAATTTTGAAAAAAGGAAAAAGAGTCTAAATAAAGAAAAGGAGGACATTGTATTATTTTTAAACTTTGATGATTTTGAAATCATTAACTGGAAAAAAATAGCTGTGGAAATACAGGCTCTTGAAAACCAGAAACAAGAGTTAGAAACGACAAGCAATAAAATTAAAGCTTTGAATGAGCAGTTAAAAATAATTCGGGAACAAATTAAACAAAAAGAAACCATTTTGACAGAAAAGACTAAAGAAGAGGCGAAACTTGAGGATTATTTTGATAGCCTAGAATCATTATTAGAAGATAGTAAAAGCACTTTAAATAAATATGATCATTCTTTATTTGAAACAGAATTTGAAATATTTGAAGCATTTTTTCCAAGAGAAACAACATCTTTCAACCTAAAAAATATAGATGATATTAATAAAAAGCTTAGTCATAAACTTGATTCTAATATAGAAAAGCAAAAAGACTCACAAATAGTATCATCAGATAATCTTAGGCTCTCTATGAGAGAATTTAAACACCCATCTGATGAAGAATTAATAAAGAAATTTACAGATTGGAGAAATGATACTTACCAACTTTCAGATGATATTAAATATGTTTCGGAGTATCTGGAAATTCTTGATAAACTTAATAGTGATGAATTACCTAAAAGCCAGGCAAGGTTCAAAAAATATCTTAATGAAGACATGATCAATAAACTTGCTGATTTCCAAACTATTCTTACAACACAGGAAGAAGCTATTATTGAAAACATTGAGGCACTTAATTTTTCACTAAAAAAAATTAATTTCAGAAATAACCCGCCTACCTATATCCAGATTAAGGAAGAAAACA
>CAYRDV010000224.1:0-10192 GCA_964422885.1 uncultured Candidatus Sericytochromatia bacterium | reverse complement strand
AATGATGCTCCGCCTCAGACAGGTCTTACATATATTAATGGAGGAGGAGGGTGGACTACAGATGTAGCTAAATCCTGGACATACGGAGGAGCAACCCCTTTAATTATAGAAAATACAAATACATCTTCTACATACAATTTAAAATATCTCTATGCAAATCCTACATCTCAGTCTAATTCAGGCGGAAGTCTTCTTGGGAATTGGACAAATTACCCATCACCAGCAAATACCTATACCTATAACTTTAATAATTTACCAGGAAAAGCAATAGAATTTAACTTTAGTGGAACAAATGTGGAATTATGGGGAAGAAAGGGCCTAAGATGGGGAATTCAGAAAGTAACAGTTTATCCTGAAACAAGCCCTGGTAGTGGTTTATTTAGTTCAACACCAGAGATAGAATACTCATATAGTACCTGGACTGCTACAACTCCTGTAAAGAATACAGCTAATTCCAATAATTTTGATATGTATTCATCAGGAGCTGATACAGCTTCGATTATAGCTAAATTACAAGGCTTACCAAACGGAAAGCATAAAATAAGATTAGAACCTTCTGGTACTAAGAATGCTGTCGCTACAGATGATGTAATTGATTTTGATTATTTCAAAGTTTATCCTTCTGTTGAATATACATTTACAGGCACAGAAATGGATTTTCACGGTTGGAAATGGAATAATTCTGGAATGTTGGATATCAGTATTGATGGTAATCCTCCTACCAGAGTTGACGGATATACCAATGTACCTTCTTCAAGTGCCCTTTCAACATTAATGAAATCATATTTTAATTTAACAAATACCAATCATCGTATTACTGTTGAAGCTACTGGAGAGAAAAATTCTTCATCTGGTGGTATTAATATCTCTATCGATAAATTTCAACGCCAACCTTCTGCCATCGGATTATTTACAGGAACAGAATTTGTTATGGGAGCTGTAAAAGCTCCAAATTATGGGATTATGGATTTATATATTGATGGTGTTTTCAGACAACAAATAGATTTATATGCAGAAAGCAATACCAGAACAATTGTCGCAAATATTTCCGACCTTACGGACACTAACCATAATTTTAATCTGGTTTGTAGAAATGAAAAGAACAGCAGTTCCGGTGGATATATGGTAAACTTTGATTTTGTTGGTTCTGGATTGCCATCATACACAAAAACTTTTACTGATAATAATCAGACAATTTATGCGACCACAGGTCCAGATTACGGAATTGTCAATCTATATCTTGATGGTCAGCCTTTAAATCCACCTACTGTTGACTTATATAGTCCTGAATACAGATACAAAGTGCCAATTTTTAACACATCTTCTACCGGTGAAATAACCACCCATACAATTAAAGTTGAAAGCACCTTTACAAAGAATGTAAGCTCTACTGGTTATAAAAGTTCGTTTGATGCCTCAGGCGATGGAATACCAAGTATTACATTTCTCTTTTATGGTAATAACTTTACTCTTTATGGAAATAAAGGGCCAAATATGGGTTCATTTTTTGTCATTTTTGATGGAAATGTTCAGGGAACGGCTATAAGTCTTTATAGTCCAACACCGCAAAATGGTGTTGTGATTGCCACATCTCCTGTTTATCCAGGACTTCATTCCTTTATATTAAGATCTGCTTTATCTCATGAAGCTTTATCAACAGGATATGATCTAGAAATAGATGCTTTTGCTGCTGAAAATAAATATAAACCGACTATTACAGATTTTTTACCCCATAATGCAGAATTTGGAGATGTAATAGAAATTACTGGTACTCATTATGATCCTGAAAAAGCAAACAATATTGTTTATATAAACGATGTGATTTTACCAATTGTTGAATTACAGGATACAATCCCTACTCCGACCAGTGATCCTGCATCCCCTGCTCCATTTGCCGAAAAACTATTCGTTCAAGTCCCAACTACTCTTACAAATGGAAAATTGGTTGTACTTACCAGAAGTGGGGGACCTGTAACAAGTGTGGATGATCTGATAATAAATAATTCTCCTGTTGTAAAATTAAATGTTACTCCTCAAACAGCAACTACAACATCAACAGTATTTAATGTTGATGCCTCTGATTCTGTTGATTATGAGGATTCTCAAAATAATCTTGAAGTTAAATGGGATTGGGGAGATGGTAATATTACTTCTTATTCTACAACCAAAACTAATAACCATACATATTCGACAACTGGTTACAAAAAAATTACCTTAACTGTTAAAGATACTGGTGGAAATGAATCTTTGACAACAAAAACAATTTTTATAGGCTCGCAAAGTAGTGGCTGGCAGGAGCTTGAGCCTGCACCAAGTGCAAGGAGATTTGCCTCTACCACCGAAGCAAACGGAAAAATTTATTTTATTGGAGGAAATGATGGTTTTGGTCCTGAACCTTATGTGGATGAATATGATCCTCTAAAGGAGTTTAATGTCAGTTATCCTGATGGACCATGGTATGGGGCACCTGATTTTACTTTTTATAAAACTGATATGCCAACTCAGGCACAACAACTTTCTGCTTTACAATTTAATGAGCAAATTTTGATGTTTAAAGATAAAGTTTATCTTTACACACCTTCTGATGTTGCTGACGAAGATTCGTGGACTACTTTAGGTGATATCTCAAAAGATCCTATAACCAGACTGCCAGGAGGAAACGCAATTGGTATTATCGGTACAAAACTATATGTTGGAGGTGGTATAAAAGAAGATTTTAGCATTTCCGATCAATTTGTTGCATTTGATATGATAACAAAACAATGGACTACTTTACAAAGTATGCCACATCCATTCTGGGAAGGAGCAAGTGGGATAATAAACGGCAAATTGTATGCTGTTGGAGGATGGACTGCTACATCACCAAGTCCGGGGGTAATAAACTCTGATATTATGGTCTATGATCCAGTGACTAACAACTGGACTACACCTTCATTCACAGGTACATTTACACCTAGAGTTGGTTGTGGATTCGGAGTTATAAATAATAAACTTTATATTGCTGGTGGAGAAAATACATCTGATTTACTTAGCTCAACACAAATATTTGATCCTTCAAATAATACCTGGACTGAAGGTCCATCAATTCCATTAAATGCAGCATCTAATCAGTTTGGTTTCGCCAGAACATCATCAGCCGTATTTGCCAATCAGTTATATATAATTGGTGGTATAGTAAATACATCCAGCTCGACCAGTAGGGCGTTAAGATTAACTCCTTAGATTTACAAACAGCTAAAGAACACGCTATAATCTTTGTTCTTTAGCTGTTTATTGTATTGATGATTCTATTTTATTTGTTATATTATTTAAATTTTGTGTTGCTTTTCCACTCAGCTCTTTTGTATTAAATGGAAATGCGATCATTTCAAAGTTCACAGAAAAAGAAAAATCTCTTTTATTGTTACCTTCATTATAATTGCTTTGTAAATCAAAAGATAAAATAAAGTCATGCAGATCTTTTTTTAGAGACATAGAATAATTAAAAGGAATTGCCGGGCGGTTGGTTTGTGTAGCAGCCTGACCTTCAAGTACATGTTCAGGCTGTATTAAAGTTAAATCAAATTCGATCCTGGTATGGGTTAACCAACTTCCCCCAAAAACAACTAACCCGCCAAGTGTTGTTCCTTGAAATTGTTCTAAAAAATTTGAATATGACTGGTAAGAATTTAAAGTCTTGGCTACATTGTTGGCATCCTTTGTTTTATAAAATTTTTCTGAAAATGGATCATATGTTGTCCTGATTTGTGCACCCAGACCCCAGGGTATATCTTTTTCTTTGCCAAAGAAACTATCAGAATCAAACTCCCAGGGTGTTCCTATTCCTAATGACAGAGTAAATGGTGTAAATTTTCCACCTCTGGTAATGAGCCTGCCAAGATCATCTTCTGTTAACCGTCTGTTTTCTATTAATTCTTTTCCTGTTATATCATAAACCCTATTATCAATACCATATTTCTGCCTTAACTGTTCATCATTTAAAGAACTTATGTCTTTTGAAGCATCATTTCGGGAAACTCCAACATAATTTTTAGAAAAATCAGAATCACTAAGAGATTTATTTTCTATATCAGTTTTTAATTTATCTTTTCCTGTAAAATTTTGATTTACTCTTGTTAAGTCATCCTTTTTTACATAATTAATCTGATAACTTGTTTGTGCAGAAAATACAAAATGAGCTCCTGCCAAAAAGTCTGAATTTAATCCAAGGCTAATAGGATTTAAATAATTTTTATTGAGGAAATCATAACCAATATTCCCAAAATTGAGTGTAAACTCTGGAATATTACCTATTCCAAATCCTCCTGATAAAATATCCTGTTTATTTTTTGCCAATAAGTCCCAGGCAAAAGGTGAGTTATTTTTTTCATCAGTAATATCTTTTCTATAATTTAAAGTAGGTGTAAAAAATTTGAAAAAATCATTATGATAATTTAACTGTCCGGTAAGTGCATATTGTGAATCCTGAGTTTGATAAAACATTTGCTCATATCCGGTTCCGGTAAAGCTAAACTTATTTCCCAAACCAAAATCAAGTTCTTTTTGATCTGCTTTTAAACTGAACCGTGTTTTTACTATATCCTGTAAACCTGATGATAGTTTACTAGTGGAAAAAGACTTTGTCTCAGAATATCTACCAACTGTACCCTCTAATTTTACAGGAAAAAAATCTTTGAAAAATGGATCTGCATTTAATGTTAATTCAGGTAATATATTTAGATAATTGATGCCTTTTCTTTTTTTTATTGCTTTGTCTTTTTTATTTTTTTGTTCTGTAGTAAGTTTACTGTCATCAATAAGATTTCCAAATTGATCTTTAATAAAAATATCAGGATCAAGAAAATCAAATTTATTTTTGAATTTTAGGTCAAGATTTCCCCATCCCAGATTTTGAGATAGTGATATATCTGAAATAATATCCTGGCTTGGTTCATCAGTGAGATTTTGGATAGAAGGTAAATTTGGTGCAGAAGGTTGGGAAAAACTTCTATGATCCTGATTTTTATATGTAAAATCTCCTTTAAAATTTAGATTTTCAAAAAGATTATAATTAATAACAAAATGGTTGTTTAAATCAATACTATCAGTTGTTTTAAATAAACTATTCGCTGATGGCGTTGTTGCAGGGCTTCCCGGATTTGCTGGTGGATTTTGAAACTGATTAAACCGGACCTCATTTTTATAAGTGTTATTAAAATTCAAATTTATATTATTAATATTCACACCGCTATTAGCACGGAGATTTAAAATATTATCAAAGCTTTTTTGCTCAATCCCTTTTGTTACCGGGTTAATACCCGAACCTCTTGTTTGGTTAAAATCTCCACCAAGGTTAGGAGTGATATCGATATTAAAATCTTTAAAAGGCTGAAAAATTTCATGATCCTTAAAATCAACATTATAAATATCAAAATCACTTCTGTCTAAACCAATAGAACTAATGTTATAAAAATTTTTCTTATTCCAGGTAAAATCGGTTTGGGCATATGGTAAAAAAGGTAGCCATTGGCGATGAGTGAAATATAATTCATAATCTTCAAAAAAAGGGCTTATATTATTTCTTAAAGTAGGATCAGATTCAAGAACATATCGTGCATTAAGTGGATTTCCGTAGGCAAATAAATAACTTACTGAAGTTGGCATAGCGACCCAGGTGTGTTCAAATCCGGCTCCCAGAAATTTTTTCTCCATTACCCTTAACAAAATATTACCATCATGATAAGGATTAAGATTATAATAATGCCTTGAGTTTAGAAACAGACCTTCAACTTCATTTTTTCCAGCATCTATATTAAAATCATTTTGCCTGTTGTTTAAGGGTATATACCAAAAAGGAAACCAGTAAGTCTTTTTCCCAGCGACAAAAATAGCTGTATTCCAGGCAATTAATCTATCATCAGGAATAAAATCCATTGAACTGGCTTTCATACTGTAATGAGGCATTTTACTCTTATCTATATAATCACAAGTCGTAAAATCACCATTTACAACGGTAATTCTTTCCCCTTTGTTATAAACGGTAATTTCTTCACCTGATATATATATTTTTTGCTCAGGAGCCTGAGCATCTGATTCCAAAGATGCATATCTTGCAACAAGCCTTTTTGTATCCATATTGAATTCAAAAGATTTACCAATTATTTCCGTATCTTTTCCATCTTTTTTGGTGAGAATTTTAAAAGGTTTATCGGTAAAAACAATTCTTTTATCCTGGTCAAGAATTAATTCCTCACTGGTTATTACTGTTTCTTCAAAATTAACAACCGCATTACCTTTGAGAATTGCTATTTTACCCTGTTTTTCATATTTTATTTCATCACCTTTAATTTTTACCTTTGTTTCGGCAAATGCATTTAAACAAAGAATAAGTATGAAAATTAAAAGTAAAAGGGCTGTTATCTTCGATCTACTTGCCATAATAAAATAAGCCCATTAACTGCAAAGACTATATTGGATGCCCAGGCAGCCCCAAGTGGGGGAACAAGGCCATTTAACCCTAGGGCTCTTCCTATAGATTCTGCTACATAATAGATAAAAATTAATATAATACTTAAAGCAACACCGATATAGTTGCCGAGTCTGGCAAAAATAAATCCCATTGGTGCGGAAATTGTTGCAGAGAAAAATGTGGCAAATGCCCTTGCATATCTTAGATAATAATCCACTTCAAGTTCTCTGGCTTCGAATCCTGCTGTTTTTCTGGTCTGAATTAACTCCCATAATTTCTGTGCACTCATTTCCTGAGGGTTTTTAGTTTCTAAAATAATATCTTCAATTTTTACTTTTGAATCAATTACTTTTTTGGTAAATTTTTCTTCACTAACTACAAATTCAGAACCCTTTTTGTAAGATTGGACAATCCCATCGGTAAGTGTCCATGTTTTTTCTACCCATGAACCTTTTTTGGCAACTATTATTGTTCTATCTTCTTTTTCATCAATATTTGCAATAACAATATTATCCATTGTCTGTAAATCTCGATCAACTTTCTGGACATGAAAAAATCTGTTGTCGGGCCCTCTAAAATATTCGTTATTACTTACAAGCCCTTCTTTCTTATGCCTTTTGAATTCATCAATGGCTCGCTGACTGTATTTATTAGTTAAAGGAACTACTTTTTCATTAAGTAAAAAACTGAAATAACTTATAAATATTGAAATAACAACAATAGGAATCATTAATCTCTTAAATTTAACTCCGCTTGCTCTTAAAGCTGTTGTTTCATGATCTCTCGAAAAACGTGAAGTTGTAAGTAATGTGGCCATCAGAAAGGCAATTGGAAATGCCTGAATTTTATAATGGGGAATTTTATAAACAATTGTTTTGATTACTACCATCGCTGGAATTTTGTCTCTGATGATACTATCTACATCTTCTCCAAGACGAACGGAAATCATTATAACTATAAAGCCCATAATAACCATTAGAAAGGGCTTAATTAATTCTGTTGTTATATATCTATCTATTATTTTTATCATATTTTATTCCCGTGGTATTCTAACAATTTAAAAGTAACTATGTACAGTCCTTAAAGTTGTTTTATTCGTATTAAAAGACCCCGGTGTTACCATCGGGGTCTTTGGCAAATAATTAATTTGCCTAATTTAAATAAGCCTTTTCCATTTGTTTAACTTTTAATACTTTTTCCCTAATAAAAAATCTATTTCCTGATCAAAAGCGTTTCTACTCATTTCATGCTGTGCATTGAATTCCTGGTAGTGTAGGTTATCGTCTAATTTCCAGCCAAGTTTAAGAAAGTCATTTTTTAATTTCCTCATTGGCTCCAATTGATATTCATCTTTTTTACCAACATTCAGGGAAATAGGAAATTTTTCTGTGAAATCAGCAGGCCGAAAATTATTTTCAAAATTTCCACCAGCTGAGTTAATACCAAACCCGGCAAAATTATTGTTGTGATAATTAATTATGTAATTTGCCACAAAGTAGCCTCCGTTAGAAAAACCAAGTAAATAGACTTTTTCAGGATCTGCCTGATATTGTGAAACAACAGTATTTTTAAGAGAAATTAAAAAATTTCTGTCTATATTATCTTTTGTTGACCAGCAGTAATATAGTAAATATTTATGATTATTTTTAGTATTACAAGCGCCAATAGTTCCTTTGGGGAAAACTGCAATAAAATTCTTTTTCCAGGCCACCTGATTAATATACTGATATTGAGGTTTGGTAAAAAAACGATTGGGCCAGGCTCCATCCATACCATGCAGGAAAATTATGACAGGCGCTTTCTTCCCTTTTAGTTTGTTCACTGAATAAGACAGGTAACATTCTCGTTTCTGCTCACCAATTTTTAGATATTTTTTTTCTAAAACATTTTTATTATCTTCCATGGTTCTTTTTTGAATACTATTTGTATACCATAGGAAAAGTATTATTATTAAAATAAAAAAGAAAAGTTTTCTGAATATTTGCACAATTAATTAGTTGAATAAAATACTACAGGCAAAATTATATATTAATTTTTTGATTTTTACCAAAAAAAATGATTTCAAACCCGAAAATTTCTGTTGTAATACTGGCTAAAAATGAAGAAAATCTGATCAAAAATACAATATTGCAGTTTATCGAACAGGCAAATTATGAAAAAATTGAAATATTAGTCGTAAATGATGGTTCTACCGATAGCACAGAGAAAATATTGGCCCAATTAAATTATTCAAATCTAAAAACGATAAGAACCAATGGTATTGGTATTACAAAAGCAAGAAATCTTGGGGCAAAATATACTAAAGGTGAAATACTGGTTTTTTCTGATGCCCATATGGAACTTTCAAATAACTGGGCAAAGAATCTTGCTGATTATTACGCTAATGAAAAATTTTGTATGGCAACACCTTTAATTTATGATTTATCACATAATTTTAAAACGTATGGCTGCACATTAAATAAAAATTTTAGTCTTGATTACCTTCATATCAATCCGTTTAATAACTACTCACCAATAGCAATAGGGTGTTTTATGATTTTTTCCCGGGATAAGTATCTTGAGTTAGGAAAATATGATGAAGGTATGAATTACTATGGTTACGAGGACATTGAGTTATCTATAAGATGCTGGCTAATGGGATTTTCTATCAGATTATTGCCAGAAATAAGGGTTGGACATCTTTGGAAAGATAAAAACAATAAAGATTTTGATTATATAAAAAATAAGTATACGATTCTTAGAACAGCATATTTACATTTTAATGAGCAAAGAATCGAACGAGTAAAAAAAATTATTAAAAGTCATTATGATCATCATTTTTCAGAAGTTATGCTTAAAGAATTAATAAATATGATTAATAATAGTGATACTTTAAAATTACAGCAACAATATCGCCAGATACGAATTAATGATGATGATTGGTTTATGAGTAATTTTAATATTCCCTTTTAAAATTAAGTTTGATTTCAATATAAGACAATTGTCACAGATGTTGCTACAATAATTGATGTATTTTTCTTTATACATTTTTTGTTTTATGGACAAATGGAATATGGAATTAAAATCTAATATACAAATACCTGGTATAAAAATACCTGAAAAAGATATGGCAATTTTTATTGAATATACAAAACATCTACAACCTATAAATATTAAAAAGTAAATTACTTAAACAACAATAATAATAAATTTTTGTTTAAGATTTCAATAATTTTAGCCTTTCAACCCAATTATTGAAGTGTAAACATTTTTGTAGGAAATTTTCA
The DNA here is from genome assembly GCA_964422885.1 of uncultured Candidatus Sericytochromatia bacterium. Classification (GTDB taxonomy): domain Bacteria; phylum Cyanobacteriota; class Sericytochromatia; order UBA7694; family JACMQJ01; genus CAYRDV01. Next base: position 478 of record CAYRDV010000224.1, on the reverse strand, counting down.
ATTCCAATTTCAAGACATGAAAGACTTCCATATAAAGGTTTATCATAACCTGGAAAAATTTTTAAAATTCTTTTTGATGGAGCAGTTATGGGATTATCATTAATATCTTCAGGATTTGGAAATTGATTAATAATATTTTGAATTTCATTAATTTCACTTTCCTGACCAGAAAATAAATATTCAAAACCCTGGATAGAAGAAAACATTAAGGCTTCAAATTAAGTTCTTTTCCCAGGCATCACCAACAGAGTAGTCATCGAGCCAATTTTTCAGTTCAGTTTCACCTATATTGCGAAAGAATGATTGCTCATCTTTACGGTCAACAACAATGACATCTTCAGGTGTGAATTGATTTATCAAAGTGACTGATTGTGTAGAAATTATTATCTGAACTTTTTTTGAAATACTTTTTATCATGCTGGCAACCGACATTGAGCAGTTGAATTTTTAATTTTTTTAATAATATTTTCTTCAGTTA
>CAYRDV010000223.1:0-10239 GCA_964422885.1 uncultured Candidatus Sericytochromatia bacterium | reverse complement strand
CGAAGTAACGACCTCACTAGGACAGCTTTAGCTGTCTGACCTCACTGAACGAAGTGGCCTCACTTTTAAAGAAAAAGTACCATCAGATCTTCATCCCAGTATTGGCTTCCTGTCTTTAATGCCCGAAGCTCAAGGCCATATTGTACAAATCCCAGAGATGAATATAGGTTTCGTGCCTCTTTCCTGGTAGTAACTACAGTTAGCTGAATCATCTCCACACCGGGCATTAGACGTGCCTGATTTATTGCTTCCAGCATTAATAATTTTCCAAAACCCAGGCCTCTAAACTCTGGCTCTACCCACATTCCCCAGATATAAGATTTATGATTGTCTTTTGCTCCCTGTTGTCTGGAAAGACCTACAATACCTACCAGTTTATTATTTTCTTCTGCAGCCAGAATGATATTTCCCGGCTCTTTTAACCTTATTTTGAAATGTTCAAATACTTCAGCAAATGGTTTTGCTGATTCTTCACTGTAAGAGCGTCCAAAAGCCTCTGGACTTTCCAAAAGGGCTTTTAATCTTAGTACCCAGAATTCAGGAATAGTTTCCTCATCAACAACAATAATTTCCATCTGATTTATTCTAAAATATTACCGGGATTTTTCATTACGAGAGCTACTATTAGAGCACCTGTAAGAAGGCCAATTATTGAGCCTGGTAAGGCTGTGTTATTATAATGAGATCCTATTTCTCCACCAATTGAAGCTAAAATTGTGCCAACAATCAGGCAGGTTAATGATTTTGTAATCTCAAACTGATTTTCTTCAGGCATTTAAACTAATCATAAAAAAGTAATGTTATATCATGATTTTGCGCTTCTTTAAAAAAAAGGTTTATGACTGTTATCACCAAAGATTTATTTTTTTGAAAAATTATTTAAAGTCCTAATGCTTTTCTTATAACTTCATCTTCAGCAAAATTAGGAAGAGTAACTTTTAGCTTTGGTTCCTTTTTCATTTCCTCTTTTATAGCAAAGATTGCCCCTTTATTTCTGGCCCAGCTTCTCCTGGCTATACCATTATTTACATCCCAGAACAGCATTGATTTTAGCCTTCTGTCAGAATCTTCTGTTCCATCCAGGACAAGCCCAAAGCCTCCATTTATTACTTCTCCCCAGCCGACACCACCGCCATTATGGATAGAGACCCAGGTTGCTCCTCTAAAGCTGTCGCCTATTACATTTTGAATTGCCATATCAGCTGTAAAGCTGGAACCATCATATATATTTGCTGTCTCCCGATAAGGAGAATCAGTCCCTGAGACATCATGGTGATCTCGTCCAAGTACGACAGGAGCTGATATATATCTATCCTTTATTGCTTTGTTAAAAGCTTCAGCAATCTTAATCCGTCCTTCAGAATTTGCATAAAGTATTCTTGCCTGTGAACCAACTACCAGTTTATTTTCTTTTGCTGATTTTATCCATAATAAATTATCTTCAAGTTGCTGTTGTATTTCTTCAGAAGCACTTTCCAGCATTTCTTCAAGTATTTTTGCGGCTATTTTATCAGTTTTATCCAGATCTTCAGGACTACAGGACGTACATACCCACCTAAAAGGGCCAAATCCATAATCAAAACAGATTGGTCCCATGATATCCTCTACATAACTGGGAAATTTAAAACTGCCATTATTATTTAATACATCAGCTCCTGCCCGTGAAGCTTCAAGCAAGAAAGCATTTCCATAATCCCAGAAATACATTCCTTTTGCAGATAATTTTTTTATTGCTTCAACATGACGAATTAAGGATTTCCTTATATAGCCTTTAAAATTTTCCGGTTCCTCAACCATCATCCTGTTTGATTGATCAAAACTAAGACCTGCCGGGTAATATCCACCTGCCCAGGGATTATGAAGAGACGTCTGATCAGAGCCAAGTTCAACTTTTATTTCATTATCCGCAAAATATTCCCATAAATCGACAATATTTCCCTGGTAAGCCATAGAAACAGCTTCTTCATTTTTTTGTGCTTCTTTAATTCTGATTACCAGATTATCAAGATCAGTATAAACTTCATCAACCCACCCCTGTGAGTGGCGGGTATTTATTGCTTTTGGATTAATTTCGGCTATAACCGTAACTGCTCCGGCAATGACTCCGGCTTTTGGCTGTGCTCCGCTCATTCCTCCAAGGCCTGAACTTACAAATAATTTTCCTTTTAACTCAGGGTTGGCTGGAAAATTTAAGCGTGAAGCATTGAGAACAGTAATCGTAGTACCATGAACAATACCTTGTGGCCCAATATACATAAAACTTCCAGCTGTCATTTGGCCATATTGTGAAACGCCTAAAGCATAAAATTTTTCCCAATGTTCAGGTTTGGAATAATTAGGTATAACCATGCCATTTGTCACTATAACCCTGGGAGCATCTTTATGAGATGGAAATATACCAAGCGGATGGCCTGAATAAAGTATCAGGGTCTGAGCATTCTCTAACTCTGAAAGATATTTCATCGTTAAGCTGTATTGAGCCCAATTTTGAAAAACAGCTCCATTACTTCCATAAGTAATAAGTTCGTCTGGATGTTGTGCTATTGCTATATCCAGATTATTAGAAAGCATTAACATAATCGCTGCGGCCTGTTTAGATTTATGGGGAAATTCATCAATATGCCTTGCTTTTATTTCATAATCTGGCTTAAATCTATACATGTAAATATGACCGTGTTCTTCAAGTTCCTTTGCAAATTCCAGAGCAAGGGTTTCATGGAATTCATGGGGAAAATAGCGTAAAGCATTTTTAAGAGCCAGAACCTTCTCTTCCTGATTTAAAATATCTCTTCTTTTTGGCGCATGATTTACATTATCTGCTCTTTTCTTCACTTCAGGCAATAATGCTGGAATACCTTCAATTATTTCTTCTTTGAAACTTTTCATTTTTTCCCTCAAAAACTAAAGTACTACTTACTTTCCACCAATGAATTATATCATTGCAAACATTTTTTCGTTCAGGATTAAATTTATTTAATTGATAAACTATAAATATTTTTTAATTATTACTTAATCTATTTATATTCTTTATTTAAGAAAGTTATATTATAAATTTAACTATAACTTTTAATGTTGTAGAGATTTATGAGATATAAGGATAATATATGGCTGGCAAAATTTTAAAATTAGCGTCATCATTTTTAGCTTTGGCTTTTACATTAAGTGCCTGTGGTTCAAACACAGATACATCCATTTTAAATATACCTGTTGAACAAAATAATAAATCAGTTTCAAGTTTTGCAACTGATTTACCAAACATCATTGACCAGATTAAAGGTAACACAATCTCACAAACTGACTGGGGAACTCATGTAAAAATGTTACCAAACCCCAAACAGCATAAAAAAGCAACATTGCTTTCATACTTAGCTTTTGATAATGATAAGGGTGGTTATAGAGATGAGTTAAAACCTACTATCAACTTTCATGAATTATCAGGCTCAAACACAATGCTTAATGTAGTTTTGCAGACAGATGGAGCAGAAGATAAAGATTTAAAAAGATATTATATTACAAATGATCATGAAAATGGAAAAATAGTTTCCCCTTATACCCAATTTCAATATGAAAGGGATTCAGGTGATTATAGAGTACTTCAGGGATTTGCCAGATGGGGTTTTTCAGCTTATCCTTCGCAAATAAAGTTGTTAGATATTGATAATCATGGTGGTGCTTTTATGGGTATTAGTAAAGATGATACCTCTTCCCATATTATTTCGTTGCCAGGTTTGGCAAAAGCAATAAAAGCTTCTACCGGAAAAGTTGATATTTTAAACATGGATGCCTGCCTAATGAGCTCAATTGAAGTCATGTATGAATTAAGAGATGTTGCTGATGTGATGATTGGTTCAGAAGATTCTACACTTGGAACTGGAATGTTATATGCAAAAGCATTACCTGATATTATTGCTAACAGCAAAAACAACAATGAAATAGCCAAAGGTATTTTATTGGCAAGTGACAGACAGGGTAAAGATTTTCACCGAAGGCCAAATAAAAAAGGAAGAATTCCTCAGGTATTTACGATCTCTGCAATAAAAGGTCAGGCCGTGAAACCTTTAGTGAATGAAATGAACATTCTTTCAAAAATGTTAATGGAAAAAGTAGTTAAAGAAAAACAGGCAATTGCTACTGCTATAAACAATACTCATCCTCTTAGTGTTGATGAAGATGATTTAGGTGGTCAGAGAGATTTACATGAAGTTCTGAACCGGCTTAACATGATAATGGGTAAAGATATTAAATCTCAGATTTCCAGGGTAAGGGCATCATTAAATAAAACAATCGTTCTTTCAAGATCTCATAATGTTGAAAAGTTTGCTCAGGGTTTAGCCATAAATATTTCGCCACAATCAATTAGTACCCCGGATTATAAAGATACAGCATTTGCCAAAGAAACGCTTTGGGATGAATTAATTGAAGCGGTTAATAAATAATAAGAAAAGTATGAATTAGGATCTCATGCTATTCTTAATATAAAAACAAATTTAAATCTGTTTAAATTTTGTACTTTAGGGTATAAAATTAATAATGATTTTGTTGCTTGAGATAGTTTTCCTATCCTGTGTAGACATATGTATATACAAATTAATTTATAAATTTTATATTTAGTGGACCATTATAATGAAAAAAAAATATACCGCATCAATTTCTGCAATATTACTTCTTTCAATAATTACCAGCTGTAAAAATGATCCTGTTCTGATACCTGTAGATGATAATACCATTTCAGCTTCTGCAGTAAGAAAAAATCAGATTACTTCAAAAAGCTCTGGCGCAATAAAAGGTGATGGGATCTATAGTGATCAGTCTGAACTGTATATGTCAAATGATGAAGTTCGTTCAGGTGAATCAGCAAAAATAAAACTTAGATCTTATAAAGGAAACCTCACTAAGGCAACCATAATTACTTCAAATGGTCAGTCAGTTCCAATGAAAATTGAATCTCAGGATAAACTTGGTTTATTTGATATCTGGGCAGCAAATATTTCTGCTTCACAAATGAGATATAAATTTAAATTAGAAAATGGCAGTGATGTTGGCTGGTATAATGCTGTAGGTTTTTATGCTCATGATCCTGGAAATGATGCCAGTTTTTATATGGTTCCTAATTTTAAAACTCCTGATTGGGCAAAAGATGGTATCTATTATCAGATCTTTGTTGACAGATTCTATAATGGAAACCCCAAAAATGATGTAAAGGATGGAGAATATATGTTCCCTTATCCTGAAGATCCCAGTAATCCAAATAATGTGAAAGTTAAAGCGATGAAATGGGATGCTCTTCCTGAGCAACCTGCAAAAAACCGGGATTTTTATGGTGGTGATATCGAAGGAGTCAGACAAAAACTACCTTATCTTTCAGGACTTGGTATTAATACAATTTATTTTAATCCAATTTTCCATTCACCAAGCAATCATAAATATGATACTCAGGATTACAGGACAATAGATCCACATTTTGGAACAAATGAAGAATTCAAAAATTTTGTCAGAGAAGCTCACTCAAAAGGAATAAAAGTTGTAGTTGATGGTGTTTTTAACCACACAGGCAGCTGGCATAGATGGTTTGACAGAGCTGGTCAGTATGATACTACAGGTGCTTTTGAAGATAAAAATAGTGCCTGGGCTGATTTTTATAATTTTAACAGCTGGCCTAATAAGTATATTAGTTGGTGGGGTTTTGATACGCTTCCTAAACTAAATTATGCTTCCAGTAAGTTAAGAGGGGAAATTTATGGTAATAGAGATTCTATTGCTAAAACATGGATACAGGAGTTTGGAATTGATGGCTGGAGGCTTGATGTTCCAAATGAAGCTGGTCAAAATGGTGGTAGTGATGATCATTCAATCTGGCGTGAATACAGGTCTGCTGTAAAAAGTGTTAATCCCAATGCTGTAATAATTGGCGAAATATGGAAAGGCGCTACTCCCTGGCTTCAGGGAGATCAGTTTGATGGAGTAATGAATTATGAAGGTTTTGGCGATGCTGTCTCAACCTATATGAATGAAGGTTATACTATAGAAACAACTAAAAGAGAAAGAATTCCTACCAGCCAATTTGAATTATGGATAAGAAGCGTTTTAGCCCATAATCCGAACCAGGCAAATCAGGTAGTGATGAATCTTTTAGATTCTCATGATACTTCACGTTTCCTTTACCGTGCAGATGGAGATGTCTGGAAACTTTATGAAGCTGCTATTTTCCAGATGACCTTTGTTGGTGCACCAATGATTTATTATGGTGATGAAGCTGGTCTTAGTGGTGCTAAAGATCCTGACTGCCGAAGAACTTTTAACTGGAATTTTAACAAAAGTGATCATTTAAGCCAACTTTATAAAAAAATGATTAATATCAGAAAATCAAACTCAGCCTTAAGAACAGGAACATTTGAAACATTGCTTACAGATGATCAGAATAGTATTTTTTCCTATGGCAGAATGGATAAAAAGAATCGTGTTCTGGTAATCCTTAATAACTCCAATAGTACCAAAACGGTGACAGTAAATGTAGCAAAACTGGGTCTTGATACAGGTAGTGTATTAAAAGAAGAATTAAATAATACATCTCTTTCACCAAGGCAGATAAAAGTTGATAATGACAGAAATATAAGTTTACCTGTTTATGGTCATTATGGTGCTGTTCTCACTGTTGTAAACGAAGCAGCTGTTAAAAACAGAACCAAAAAATAACTTTTACAATAAAAAAGGAGTCGGAACACCGACTCCTTTTTTATTGTAAATATCTAAACAGAAAAACCATAACTATGTAATCCAGGTAAATAATTAACACCATAATATGTAAAAATTATTCCTATAAACCCTACTATTGCAATTATTGCTGAAGTTTTTCCTCGAATATTCATACCAACTCTTGAATGAATATAAGCCGCATAAAATAAATCACTCATAAGTGCTGCTGTTTCTTTTGGATCCCAGCTCCAATATGTTCCCCAGGCATGGTTTGCCCACATTGCACCAGTAATGATACCAAAAGTAAGAATTGGGAAACCAAGTAAAATTAAACGGTATGTCAGATCATCAAAAAAGGCCAGATGTGTATTCTCCTTATGAAGCTTATCAATACCATCTGTTGAAGCTATTCTGGATACTTCTTTTATTTCTCCATCTACAGTAGCACTTACCATTGCCAGATCATTTTCAGAAATTGAAGGCCCGGTTGAAGCTAAAGATAATTTTGTTACTTTTTGAGTATCGCCACCATTTTTTCCCCCTCCAGAATTCTTATCCATTAATGAATAAAATACAAGATAAGCAATCGCTGTTGTTGTTGCCAGTAAAAATACAGAATAACTTACAATCATTGAAGTTGTATGAATTTTTATCCAGTAACTTTGTAAAGCAGGAACCAAAGGATCATTCCCTCTGTAGTTCTTTGGCAGAATACTGGCAATACCAATTAGTATGACTATTGCTGGTGTCATAACTACGCCCATAAAATCATGCTTATAAATTTTATAGACTATAAGAAACATAAATGAAGATAATGCTGTCATTAAAACCATTGATTCATAAAAGTTACTCCATGGTACATGGCCTGAAACAACTGCTTTGGCAATCAATGCCCCTACAGAAGTAAGTACAGTAAGAATAATACCAACATAGCCCAGATGAGATGTAATTTGTGATTTATCTGAATCTTTCTTTTTTGTAACAATGCTAGATAAAAACAGAAGAAAACTGATAAGTGCAGCCCAGAAAGTACCTGTTACAAGATTTTCTTCCAAAATAGCTAAATCCACAAACTGACTCCTTACTCAATAAAATTATTTTTCACCAATAATTATAATCTTATAAGAAAAAATTTTGTTATAGATGAATATTAATATTTAATTAATAAATATTTAGTTATTAAAGTCAGATTCCAACAATTACCTCTTAAATATTAGCGGTAATAAGGACTCAATAATAAGTAAAATAAATATAAGCAGGATAAAAAATTGAAAAAGCTCTTGATATTGAGGTTTTTTGGTAGATTTATAATTTGAGGATTTTATTCTATTTATTTCATTAATAACATAATTAGTAAGATTATCATCTACCTGAAAATATTTACCTCCTGTTAAAGCTGAAATTTCTTTTAAAGCCTTATCATTTAATTTTGTGATTACATTATCACCCAGATAGGTTTTAAAGACTTCATTACCATAGATATCTTTTCCAAGTGGTATTTTGCTACCTTCATTGCTGCCAATGCCAATTGTATAAATAATTATTCCTTTTTCCTTTGCCTGTTTAGCTTTTTCAATTAAATCCCGATTTTGATCTTCACCATCACTAATCAGTAAAATAATTTTTGCTTCATCTTTATTATTTTTATTAAACCTTTTAGCCGAAACTTCTATAGCCTCACCAATATTTGTACTGCCATTATTACTAAAAGAAAAATCAAGGTTATCCAAGAAGGATGAAAATATTTCATAATCATTGGTAAGCGGAGCAAGGGAAAAGGCGTAATCAGAAAAGGCAACAAGTGCCACCCTATCACTATTTAAATTTTCTACAATCTTTTTGATGATCTTTTTTGCCCCATCGAATCGGGTAATCCCAGTAATATCAGCAACCTGAACCGATTCTGCATAACTTGCAGAAAGATTTAGATCATTTGCTCTCATACTATCGGAAATATCAAAAGCAATTACAATATCTCTTCCTGTTTCCTCAATTTCTTTATTTACTTGTTGGCCAAGAGGTCTTGCAAGAGAAATAATGGTAAGAGAAAATATTACTAACCAGATAATTAAGCTAACTTTTTGTTGTAAAGATTTATCCTTTAGCCTTAATTTATCAAATAAATGTATACTGGCAAATTTATTTTTTCTTTCCTCGTAATCAAAAATACCTTTTATACCTATAAAAAAAAGAATAATAATAAAAGGAAATAAAAAAAGAAAATAATAATTAGTAAAACTCATGCTCTTACAGGGTTTAGAAAACGTTTATTTAATAAAAAATCTAAAAGCATTAAAATTAATGCAGGAATCAAAAAATAACTCATTTTTTCAGAATAACTTTTAAAAGTTGTTGTCCTTATTTCACTTTTTTCAAGCTGTCCTATTTTACTATAAATATCTTGTAAAGATTTAGTATCATTTGCTCTGAAATATTCACCACCTGTTGTGTTGGAAATTTCAATCAAATCAGTCTCATTTACTTTTGAAATTAAGATATTTCCATTTAAATCTCTGGCGTAATCAACGTATCCGGTATATGGGTTAGTAAGTGGTATCGGTGCTCCTTCCTTTTTTCCAACACCAACAGTATATATTTTTACCTTTTTAATTGCTGCCATCTCTGCTGCTTTTTGAGGTTCAATTTTTCCAGAATTATTTTCACCATCTGTTAAAAGAATGATTACCCGATTTCTATCTTTAATATCGTAATTAAAACGATACAATGAATTTGCTATTGCTTCACCGATTGCAGTTCCATCAATTTTTACTGTATCAACATTAACTTCATTTAAAATATTAAGTAAAATATCATAATCAAGGGTTAACGGGCATAAGGTAAAAGATTTTCCTGAAAATACTATCATTCCAAGTCTATTCCCATTCTGTAATTTAATAAAATCTCTAATAACATCCTTTGCTGCCTGAATTCTGTTTTTTGGCAATAAGTCCTGAGCAAGCATACTTTTTGATGTATCAATCCCCAATATAATATCTATTCCATTTACTTTGGACTCTGTTTTTTCGTAACCATACTGAAATCTGGCTAAAGTAAATATTAAAAGAATAAATATTACCAGACGTATGGGAAATATTAAAAGATAAATTCTGGCCTTAATTCCCCTTTTTGCCTGTTTAATGAATGATAGAGTAGGAAAAGGTAAGCCACCTGCACCTGCTACCCCTTTTAGATAATAATAGAAAAGGAATGGTAATAAAATAAATAATAAAAAAGCTTCAGGTGTGGCAAAACGCATTTATTAATCTTGAAAAAAAATAATTCTGTACTCAGAAATATTGAGCTTACTTCTCAGCATCAGTATCAAAAATTGAAATTTCCTGCATATCCAGAGCACTTATTATTGTTTCTGGCGTACAATATCCTAATTTTATTAAGACCTGTCCCAGAAGCCGTTTTTCATTAGATTGAACCTGTAGGGCATGTGCAAGTTGTTCTTCAGGTAAAACTTCAAGTTCATGTAAAATTTCGCCCAATCGCTTTTTTGGTGATTGATCCAAATTATTTTCTTTCATTTTGCTTTTTTTA
>CAYRDV010000222.1:0-10265 GCA_964422885.1 uncultured Candidatus Sericytochromatia bacterium | reverse complement strand
AGCCTGAGAAGTAAAATATTTCGTGAAGTTATTGCCAACCTTTTGGTTCATAGAGAATATACCAATGCCGAGCCAGCCAGATTGATTATTTATTCTGACCGGGTTGAAACAACAAACCCAAATAACCCACATGATAAAGGAATTATATCTCCAGATAGCTTTACCCCTTTCTCAAAAAATCCGCTTATTGCCAAGTTTTTTACCCAATTGGGGTGGGTTGATGAACTTGGTTCAGGAGTATTAAATGTTAATAAATATCTAAAAGCTTACTCTGGGGCAAAACCTGAATTTATTGAAGACAATACCTTTAAAGTCATTATCCCCTTATCTTCCTCCCCTCTCTTTGCTGTCGTTGAGCGAAGTCGAAACGGAGATGGGTTGGGGGTGAGTTTAGTTGAGGAAGTAAATTTTAAAACTGGCGGTCAAAATAAAACAGATGGCGGTGCAAACATATTAGTTGGCGGTCAAAATAAAACAGATGGCGGTGCAAACATATTAGTTGGCGGTCAAAATAAAACAGATGAGATAATTGATAATATTAGTAATTTAAGAAGTGATAGCAGAGAGGGATTAAAAAAGCTATTATTTCTAGTCATACAAAATGAAGGTAAAAAAATTTCTGACTATAAAAGTTCTGGCAATTACCCCCAAAGAACCATTGAACGTTATATAAAAATATTAAGAGAAAATAATATTGTTGAATTTGTCGGAGAACCAAAAGCTAAAGCTTCTGGTTATTTCTTGACAGAATATTTTAAAAAGAAGATAAAACATGAATAATTCAGTAGTACAAAAAATATGGTCATTTTGTGACATATTAAGAGATGATGGTGTAAGTTACGGTGATTATCTTGAACAATTAACTTATTTATTGTTTTTGAAAATGGCTGACGAATTTTCAAAACCTCCTTATAACAGAAAAAACGAAATACCAAAAGAATATAACTGGGAAAGCTTAATAAATAAAACAGGAGCAACTTTAGAGACTCATTATTTCAATGTATTACATAATCTTGGAACTCAAAAAGGTTTATTAGGACAAATTTTTACAAAATCACAAAATAAAATTCAAGACCCTGCCAAGCTTTCTCTTGTAATTAGTATGATAAATGAACAAAAATGGTCTTCAATGGGAGCAGATATAAAAGGTCAGATATATGAAGGCTTACTTGAAAAAAATGCTGAAGATACAAAAAGTGGAGGAGCAGGTGAAACAGTAAGAAAAAAATTACTTGAAACTACTGATTTACATACAATTCTCCGATTGCCTACAGGTGTGTTTTATAAACAGGGTGTAAAAGCTAATGTAATCTTTTTTGATAATAAATCCCCACAATGTGGGGCCCCTGTTAGTATAACTCCCGGAAATACCGGGTCCCTGATTCTGAGTACAGAATTTAACTCCGGGGTAAACCCCGGCCCCAAAAAATTTGGGGAAACCCCGATGTGAACATCGAGGTATTTTAATACTAATAAACCCGCAAGTAAAAATAACTGGACAAAAGAAATCTGGATATATGATTTTAGGACAAATATTCACTTTACTTTAAAGAAAAATCCTATGAAATTTGATGATTTAAAGGATTTTATTAATTGCTATAATCCAAACATGGTCAGAACTAAATTTTAAAGGACGCTTTAGAAAATTTACTTATGATGAAATTATTTCAAGAGATAAAACCAGCCTTGATATTTTTTGGTTAAAAGATAAGAGTTTACTTGATTTGGATAATTTACCTGAGCCTGATGTAATAGCAAGCGAAATTATTGAAAATCTTGAATCAGGACTTGAAAGCTTTAAGCAAATTTTATCGACACTATCAAAATAATATCTTTTCTTTATATACTTTCCTTGGCAAACATTTTTTAGGATTCGTAGACATTAATAGTAAGTAATTTTACATGTTATTTACTTATTTTTTTAGATTCAATAGTTGCTTTTCTGATTGAAAATATAGTATCTTCAAATTCACTAACACTTAATATACCATTTTTGTTTTTGTCTGAAGAATAAAACAGACTTAAAGAATCTCTGTTTAAATCAGTATCATTTACAACAGGTCCATTCATGGTCATAAATTCTTTCATATTTATACCGGTATCATTGTTTTTATCAGCGTCTAAAAAAAGCTCCTTTGCATGCTCCTGCATCCTTCCGGCTTCAGCGGCTTCTACAGGCACATTTAGATATTCATTTAGGGAAAGTTTTCCATCATCATCTTCATCAAACTTTGCAAGCGCTTTACTAGAACCAAGTTCTTCAGAATTGAGGAACTTGTCACTATTTTTATCATAGTTTGAAAATAATTCTTTCATCAGATAATTATGTAAATCTCTCAATCCACTTACTGATGAAACAGAAACCTGCTCCACATCTTCCTGAGCATCATTGTCTTTTGCAGTAACCGGAAAAAGCTTTTGCTCTTCATAATAGGCTTTACGAACTGAAAATACCATGTCTTCAAGCTCCCCAATACTTAGAGTGGCATTTTTGTTTTTATCTGAAGAATAAAATAAAGCCAAAGATTTTTTGTTTGCATCTATTGATGTAGTAATACCGCTTCTACCTGTAGTTAAAACTTCGTTAGTTGTAAGATTTCCATCCTGATCTTTATCAGCATTATTAAAAAGAGTATTGGCATATTCTCTTATTTTACCGGCTTCACTTGTTTCAACTGGAGACTTAATAAATTCTTTAAATGAAAGTTTTTCATCTTCATTATCATCAAGTTTATCTAAATTCTTTTTTGAACCAAGCTCATCTGAGCTTAAAAAGTTGTCTTTATTTTTATCCAGAGAGGTAAACATTTCTTTCATCAGGTATCTGTGTAAATCATTAAAACCGGTTTCAGACTGTACATTTACATTATCCTGAAGAGGATATAATATTTGAGGCTGATTATTACATCCGGTTAAAACCGATAAAACTATTAGTGAAGAAAACAGAACCTTTTTCATATATATTTCCTCTTTTACATTTTTTCCACATTTTATAATGACCATCTAGGGCCTCTTTTTAGTATTTACCCCAAATCATAGGTAATAAAACAAAAACTATCTTCCCGCAAATACTAACAGGTATGCCATTATATCATAAAATAACATGAATTCTGTGTACAGAAAAGAAGAAAGACCCTAGTCAAGCCAAGGTGGCACATATACTTTATTAAGATAGGGATTCCCAGGGGTCATGCTTCAAGGGCATTTCCGTTGGGCACAGCTTCGGGGTATTATTAATAAAATAACTATATTATAATTTGGGGGTGAAATATCTTTTTGATTTTTTTAGTAAGGAATAGAAGTATGGTTTTAAAAAAAATTGCTTTAATTATTATTTTATTGCTTTCTGCCTGTACTTCACCCAATCAGAAACTAGTTGATTCAACAAAAAAAAATGAAGTTCCTGGAAAATTAGATGATATTATTCAAAAAACAGGTAAGCTTTCAGACGAAGATATAAATATAACCGTTTATAATACAGTAAGCTCCTCAGTTGTCGGAATAAATACTACTTCAATTGCCAGAACCTTTTTTAGTTTTGTTCCGGTAAAAGGTACAGGTTCAGGAGTTATTATCAATAAAAACGGATATATCCTGACAAATTATCATGTTGTTGAAAATGCCAGGAAACTTGAAATTTTTCTCTCTGATAAGTCTTCATGGGAAGCAACTGCAATCGGTGGTGATAAAGATAAAGATGTTGCAATAATAAAAATTTCCGCTCCAACTCAAAAATACTCAGTTGCCAGTCTGGGAAATTCTGATGAAATAACAATTGGGCAAAAGGTTTTGGCTATCGGGAATCCATATGGACTTCCCGGTACTTTAACAACGGGTATTATCAGCTCATTAAACAGAACGCTTCCGGCTGAAGACGGAACTATCTTAAAAAATATAATTCAGACAGATGCTGCAATTAATCCTGGTAATTCTGGGGGACCACTATTAAATTCTAAAGGGGAAGTAATAGGAATAAATACGGCAATTTTTTCTCCTAATGGTGGAAGTGTTGGAATTGGCTTTGCTGTTCCGATTAATGAAATTAAGAATGTATTGAAATCTTTGGAGAGTAAGATCAAGTGAGGAGGAAGTGAGGCAGCAGGCAAGCTTGCTTGTGAGGCGGTAAATAAATTTACCTGTGAGGGGGAAGTAAAGAAGTGAAAAGAAGTTTTTTTCTTCCTTTTCCCTCACTTCCTCCTCACTAGGACAGCTTTAGCTGTCTGACCTCACTAAACGAAGTGACCTCACTTAAAAAGTTATGCCGGAAAAAGAACTAATAAACAAAATTAAAAATGTCCAGCTAAAGGCAAAATATCTGGTTACAGATGTTTTAACCGGTGAATATGAAAGTGCCTTTAGGGGACAGGGTATGGAATTTTCAGAGGTTAGGGAATATACCCCTGGTGATGATATCCGTTCAATTGACTGGAATGTTACCGCCAGAATGAATATTCCCTTTATTAAAGAGTTTAATGAAGAAAGAGAGCTAACTCTAATTATTCTGGTTGATTTGAGTTCTTCACAGGAATTTGGCTCTTCGGAAAATTTAAAACATGAAATTGCTACAGAATTATCTGCCGTACTTTCTTATCTTGCTTTAAATAATAATGATAAAGTTGGGTTAATTGCTTTTACTGATAAAATAGAAAAATTTATTCCACCAAAAAAAGGAAAAACTAATATATGGAAAATAATTCGGGAGATTCTCTCTTTTACTCCTGAAAACAAATTGACCGATATTTCGGTTGCTCTGGATTTTTTTATGAAAGTAATTAAACGTAAAGCTATCGTTTTTTTGATTTCCGATTTCATTAATTCAGGTTATGAAAAAGGATTAAAAATGGTTAGTAATAAGCATGATCTGGTAGCAGTAAAAATTATTGATCCCAGAGAAACAGTTTTCCCGGAAATAGGGTTTATAGAGCTTGAAGATGCTGAAACAGGTGAATTAATTCTTGTTGATACCTATGATAAAAAGTTTAATAAAAAATTCCAGCAATTGGTAAAAGATGAAAATGAAAAACTTATTCGTTTTTTTAGAGCTAACAGGATAGATTATCTTGAATTTAGAACAGATGTGCCATACATAAAAGATTTAATAAGATTTTTTAGGTTAAAAGAAAAAAGACAGCGGTAGGGACAGAACACTGTTCTGTCCCTACCGCTATTATTTTGCTTTAAATACATCCTCACCAATTAAAGAAGCAAGGCCTGGAATATCAATAAATGGATTCCTGTTTCCCTGTTTTTTAAAGGCAAATTCATGTCTTCTTTTTTCCATTTCATCAACGAGGTCAGTTTCTTCAGACCATTTAGTAAAAACAGACACTTTTGAATCCCAAAACTGGTTATCCTGAAAATCGCCCATTCTGATATTCTGATTAAAATATCTCAGATAAAAGTATAACATTGCTCTGGCTGTATTGCCTTTTTGGCGATCTCCTGGTTCAAATACCTCATCCAGTTCTTTTTCAAGATTTGGCCTTTGCTCATATGGCAGATTAATTAATTTTTTCAGTTCTTCCAGTGATCTGTGCTTACTATCTATAACCCCAAGTTTGGAACCACTTTTTCCTTCAGTGGTATAAATAACCATTCTATTATCTTTATTTGCTTCGCCAAAAGCATTATTACTTCTCATTGCATTGGGAACACTGGCACTTGGAAACAAATGATGTAAATCAGCAACCATTGGTAATTGCTTGCCAAAAAATGATTGTGGCCAGGTGTGTTCACAATTGATAAAATCGTTTGGATGGCCATCATTATTTTCATCAGCACTTTCTTTATAAAGGTTGCCATTTCCACCTGAACCAGGAATAAAAATATATGAATAAATATCGAATAATCCTGTTGTATTATTTACTGTTACATTATCAGCAGTAGCATACATGTATGACTTTGAATCCTGATATTCTATTATTTTATTATTTTGAGAAATTATATTATGTAAAGCATCAAAAAGAGCTGCCCCGGTTTTACCTTTAGCAGATTCGTAATATTTCTGAAGCTCAGGGCTTAAGGTTTCAAACCAGTCCGCCCGTAAATTATTTTTTCTTTTACTAAATGTAGAAAGATCCTGTTGCTGATAAATTTCATCAGGTGAAACAAAACCAATATCCTGGGAAACCTGATTACAACCAGTAAAACAAATAAAGGAAAGCAGGACAAGTGAATTTAATAACTTTTTCATTTAATAATCTCTTAATGCTAGCATAAATATTTCTTAATTATAGCTCAAAAGTTAGATTTCTTGCTATAAAATAAATATTTTGGTTAAATATATTTTAGTTTTTTTAATTTAAACTTTCTATTTTTTTAATCTTACCATATCTTTATTTTAATACCAATAGATTATTATAAAAGAAAGAGATAAAGATTTAGAAATCAGGTATTGTAAAATGGCATCAAAGAAGTTAAAAAAGGTACTTTTTTCATTA
Source organism: uncultured Candidatus Sericytochromatia bacterium (assembly GCA_964422885.1). Lineage (GTDB taxonomy): Bacteria > Cyanobacteriota > Sericytochromatia > UBA7694 > JACMQJ01 > CAYRDV01. Next base: position 3,825 of record CAYRDV010000222.1, on the reverse strand, counting down.
ATTACCGTAACTTTTATGTTTTCTTCAGTTGCTGGTTGTGGAAATCAAAGCACTAATAATTTATTATTAGAAAATAGTATTTCGGCCTTAAATACCACAGAAGTTAATGACTATGTACCAAAGCATAAATTCAGTTTAAAATTAAATCCCAATGCTCCCAAAGTTCTTTTTGATGATATCCAGATTAATTCAGCACAAAAAAAAGTTGATTTAAGAAAGTTTTGCAGTCCTGTTGTAGATCAGGGTGATTTGGGTGCATGTACAGGTTTCTCTATCGGTAAAGGTTTGAGAGAATATTTACTGCTCAGAGATCGTAAGCCATTGGTTTCGCTTAGTCCGCTTTTCATTTATTACAATGAAAGAAAAATGGAAAAAACTATAAAAAAAGATGATGGTGCAGATATCGGTAGCGGTATGAAAGTTCTCAAAGATATTGGTGCAGCTCCTGAGAAAGATTGGCCCTATGATATTAAAAAGTTTGCCATTGAGCCTCCTGCCATTGCTTATCAGGATGCACAGGAATTCAGAGTAAAAACAATCAAAGCTCTAAAAGGTTTAAGAGATATAAAAGAAGCATTAAATAATAAAAGTCCTGTTGTTTTTGGTATAGAATCATACCAGAGTTTTGAAGATACTAAAGATGGCTGGATACCAGTACCAGACACCAAGAAGGAAAAACATCTTGGTGGTCACGCAGTTGCCTGTTTTGGATATGATGATAAAAAGCAGGTTTTAATCGTAAAAAACAGTTGGGGGCCAGAATGGGGTGATAAAGGTTATTTTTATTTGCCTTATGGATATTTTAAAAATAAACTTGTTGATAGTGCCTGGACAGCAGAAACAAATTAAAAAGATTTTCAGTTTAACACATATTAATTTAATTAACCCGGATAGCTTTTGGCTATCCTTTTTTTCTGCGATAAGTTAGAATTGTCATAATATAATGGTTAAATATTTGGAATTATTTATGGAAAAAGAAATATTTAAAAAAGAGTGGAAAAAACCTGAACTAATCAGGCTTGATATTAATAATGACACAGAAAATGAAGCAGGAACGGTTACAGATGTTTTAGGTGGTGGGTTTTCTTCCTAGACAAAACATATAACATATAAATGTATTTGAGAAAGATTTTTCATGAGTTTAATTTTTGGAATCTTTAACCGAAATGGTAAGCCTGTAGAACAGGAAGATCTTGAAACCATGTATCGGGCAATTGCCCATTTTCCTCATGAAAAACACAAATTTGAAATAAAAGATAATGCCGGTTTTGGTCATATGCTGACCTATAATACTCCAGAAGCATTGCATGAGAATCTTCCCAAATGGCTACCTGAACAAAAACTTCTTTTTGTAATGCAGGGAAGGCTAGATAATCGTAAAGAACTGGCAGACAGGTTAAATATCCGGTTAAGTGAAACTGTTCCTGATGGAGAGATAGTTTTAAAATCCTGGCTAACATGGGGAAATGAAACTCCTGACAAATTACTTGGTGATTGGGCTTTTGCTGTATTTGATATTGAAAAACAGGAACTTTTTATTGCAAGGGATCATCATGGCTATACTGCAATTAATTATTATATAGATAAGGATATTATTGCTTTTTCATCCTCCATAAAATCATTGCTGGCTCTGAAAAATATCCCCAAAAAATTAAATGAAAGAAAATTAATCAGGATCTTGGTAGTTTGGCCTGGGAATGATGACCAAAGCTATTATAAAGATATTCTTATCCTACCTCCGGCAAATACTCTAGAAGTAAACAGAGATAGTTTTGAAAAAAAACGATACTGGTTTCCTGAAAATATTCAATTAAATCCAGGAAAGAAGTTAGAAGATTATACAAGTGAATTTTATACAATCTTAAATCAGGCAATAAATGACAGAATGAGAAGCTATAAGCCTGTAGCTTCAATGCTTAGTGGGGGGCTTGATTCAGGAACCGTTTCATATCTTGCAGCAGAGTTATTAAAAAGTGATGGAAAAAAGTTAACAACCTATAGCCATGTACCATTATATGAAGCCAGTACTAAAATACCAAAAAGCAGATTTGGTGATGAAAAACCATATATGGAAGCAACAGTAGAGGCTTCAGGAAATATAAATCCTGTTTACCTTGATTCAAAAAATATTTCACCCCTGGATGGAATATTAAAATATATTGAGATGATGGATGGGCCAATTCATGCGGCCTGTAATGCCTACTGGATCACTGATGTAATTTCATCCTCTGCAAATGATGGTTTTGGTACATTATTAACAGGTGAACATGGCAATGCAACTATTTCATTTTCTGGACTTGAATACCTCTTACCCTGGAAACATATTTATAACAGAGCTGGAATAAAAAAAGCAGTAAAACAAAAAATACTTCGTCCAGTTGCTTATAAACATCTAGGCTTTGTTTCCGAATATGTTAAAAGAATGAAAGGAAGTAAACTTACTGATTATGCATATATAAATCACCATTATGCAAAAAAGATCAGATTAGATTCCTTAATGAAAGAATCCGGGCATGACTCAACATTCAGTTTCCATTTTGAAGATTCCAAAGAGTATTTATTAAAGATTCTACAACCGGGAGCAAACCTGAGATGTTTTTTTGGAGCGACTTCAGCTCAGGCATTTGGTATAGAAAAACGTGACCCGACAGCTGATAAAAGGGTTATAGAGTATATTCTTAGCATACCAAATGAAATGTTTTTTAATGAAAAAGGTGAAAATAAACAGATCCTGAAAAAAATGATGAATAAAAAATTGCCTGATAAAGTTTTGTATGCCACGGCTAAAGGTCTACAAAGCGGTGATATTGGTCCTAGAATTATGGCTGAAAAAGACAGGATAGAAGAATTTATAAATAATGTTATTAAAACTGATAATGTAAAAGAGATAATTGATACTGAAAAAGCGATAAGAGAATGGCATAAAATAAAAAATACGACTGATAATAATTATGATCCTGGTCAGATTCATCATCTTTTGAGAACTGTAATGGTAGGACATTTTCTGAATCAGAATAGTTTAAATTTTTAGATAGATAAAAATGATATAATCTAGCAAAAAATAATAGTTAAAAATAACGTACCATTTTTGTTATTGTAGAGACATGACATGGCATGTCTAAAGGTTTTTGATGCAAGCTGTTTATAATTTAATTATTGATTCTCCATATAAGATACCAGGATTCTTTGAGGTATCAGGTAAAGCTGATATCAATATTAGTACTGGTAAAGTTCCTCAAACAATTGAATCACCTTTGGAAGAAACTCCTTTTTACCAGATTTCAAAAAATGAATTTTTAATTAATATACCAAATATAGCCAGGTATTATGTTTGTAATGGTTCTGAAATAACTATTGAGGCTTATACTAAAGCAACTGAAAACGATATAATATTTTTCCTCATGGATACTCCATTTACAGTTTTATTACAACAGAGAGGAATACTTTCGTTAAGAGGAACTGCGCTCGAAAAGGATGGGGAGGCTATTTTATTTGTGGGACCTGCCGGGACAGGAAAATCAACTGTTGCTGAAGCATTTATACAAAAAGGGTTTAATCTGGTTAGTGATGGGATTATTGTTACTGATGGAAAATTTGTTTTTCCTGGCAGAAATTTCCTATCACTCTGGAAAGATATGGCTGTAAAAGCAGGATATGACATTGAAAAATTAATAAAAATCCGTTCATGCCTTGAAAGATATTGGGTAGAATATAAACAGGAATTTTTCCTAAATGAACCTTTAAAAATAAAAAAAATATTTTCATTTTAATACTCAAAAACAGATTTGTTAAAAATTGAAGAAATTTCCAAAGGAGCAAAAATAA
>CAYRDV010000221.1:0-10339 GCA_964422885.1 uncultured Candidatus Sericytochromatia bacterium | reverse complement strand
GGCGGGTCGCCCTAACAAATATTGTTTTGTGATAAGTTATTTATTAGAAATTACTAAATTATGAAAAACCTGTTCTTGCATTTACGACTTAATATGTCACTGGTTTTGGCTCCTGTATTTATGTGGGGCTTTTTTCTGGCTGGAGGGAGTTTTGATTTAAAATTTTTATTTGCTTTTATCGCTTTTCATATATTTTTATATGGCGGTTCAAATGCCTATAACTCCTATTATGATAAGGATGAAGGACCAATTGGTGGCCTAAAGAATCCACCTAAAGTTACCGATAACTTATTATATTTTTCGTTAATATGTAAATTTCTTGGCCTAATCATCAGTTGGTTTATCAATTTTCCTTTTTTTATTACCTATCTGGCTTTTTTTATTCTCTCTGTTATTTATTCTCATCCTGCTACCAGATGGAAAGCCAATCCGTACCTGGGAATTCTTACTATCGGCATAGGACAGGGCGGTATCGCTTTTATTGCAGGATGGTTTTCCTGGACAATAACTATAGAATCTCTACAATTATTTATTTTTGGGATGTTAACTACCGTATTTATGTCAATGGGAATATATCCTTTAACTCAGCTTTATCAGGTTGAGGAGGATAAAAAAAGAAATGATCAGACCTTTGCGGTTTATTGGGGAGTAATAGGGACATTTAAATTTTCAGTTTTGTGTATATTCCTTTCCTCAATTGCGATTATTGCTGTACTTTATCTGAGAAAAAGTTATATTGACCTTGTATTGATCAGCATTTTCTATATAATATTTCTCACCCAAATTACAATATGGGCTAAAAATTACCGTGCTGAAGATATTATGGCAAATTATAGTAAAATAATGAAACTTAACTATTCCAACGGACTTGGTTTTATGATTTATATAACATTACATTTGGTTAATATTTTAAGATAAATTTTTCAAAAATTAGATAAAATTACTTATATGGAAAAACAGTTTAAGATAAAATCTCCTTATGAGCCGTCAGGAGATCAGCCATCAGCAATCGAAAAACTAGTTGATGGGATTCATAAAAAATTACGATGTCAGACTTTGCTGGGAGCTACTGGCACAGGTAAAACTTTTACCATGGCTCAGTTAATAAATACAGTCCAAAAACCAACTCTGGTTATTGCTCATAATAAAACTCTGGCAGCCCAGCTTTGTAATGAGCTGAAGGAGCTTTTTCCAGATAATGCAGTGGAATATTTTATTAGTTATTATGATTTTTACAGACCGGAAGCATATTTACCAAAAACAGATACTTTTATTGAAAAATCAGCCGTAATTAATGAAGAAATTGACCGCCTGAGACACTCTGCTACCCGTTCTCTTTTTGAAAGAAGGGATGTAATAGTTGTATCCAGTGTTTCCTGTATCTATGGTTTAGGTTTACCTGATGAATATCTTAAAGCAGCTATAAAACTTCAGGTGGGGCAGGAAATTAACAGAAATGAAATAGTAAAAAATCTGATTGATATTCAATATGAGCGGAATGATATTGTCCTTGAACGTGGAAAATTCAGGGTAAAAGGCGATGTAATCGAAGTCTATCCTCCATACGAAGAATTTTTTGTCAGAGTCGAAATGTTTGGTGATGAAATTGAAAAAATCTCCAGTTATGAACTGGTAACTCTAAAAGTTAGAGAGCGGCTTGAAGGTGTTGTTCTTTATCCTGGCAGGCATTTTATTATGTCTACCGATAACCTTAATGCTGCAATAGAACGGATTGAATCAGAGCTTAAAGGTCAACTTGCCGAATTTAATGCCCGGAATAAATTGCTTGAGGCCCAGAGGCTTGAACAACGAACAAAATATGACCTGGAAATGCTCCGGGAGTTAGGATATTGTCAGGGAATTGAAAATTATTCAAGACCACTTACTGGTAGAAATGAAGGCGATCCTCCAGATACTCTTCTGGATTATTTTCCTGATGATTTTCTGATCCTTGTTGATGAATCTCATGTAACTCTGCCCCAAATCAGAGGTATGTATAACGGAGACAGGACCAGGAAATCTACATTAGTGGAACATGGATTTCGTCTACCAAGTGCACTTGATAACCGGCCTTTAAAATGGGATGAGTTTTGGAATAAGTTTAACCAGGTTGTTTTTGTCTCGGCAACCCCTAGTCCTTTTGAACTGGAAATAAGTGAACAGATTGCTCAGCAGGTAATAAGACCAACTGGTCTTGTTGATCCTGAAGTAATTGTAAAAGAAACCCATAATCAGATCGATGATTTAATTCATGAAATAAAATTAAGGGTTGAAAAAAATCAACGTATTCTGGTTACAACTCTGACAAAAAAAATGGCAGAAGATTTATCTGCTTACTTAAAAGAGTTGAATATAAAAGTAAAATATCTGCATTCAGATATTAAACCAATTGAAAGAATTGAGATTTTAACTGATTTACGCTCAGGAGCTTTCGATGTTTTAGTTGGAGTAAATTTATTAAGGGAAGGTCTTGATTTACCGGAAGTTTCCCTTGTCGCAATTATGGATGCTGATAAAGAAGGATTTTTAAGATCTGAAAGCGCTCTTATCCAGACTATCGGTAGAGCAGCCAGAAATATTTTTGGTCAGGTATTTATGTATGCTGATAAAATGACTAATTCTATGAACAGGGCTATTTATGAAACAAACAGGCGCAGGAAAATTCAGCTTGAATATAATGAAAAATACAATATTACCCCTATAACCATTACCAAATCAATGTATAATCCAATTCTGGAAAAGCTTAGAGTTTCTGAAGAATCTGCTGAATATAGAGTTGAAGGTAATATTGAAGATATCGAGGATATTCCAAAAATAATCAAAAAACTGGAAGATGAAATGAAAGTTTTTGCCAAAAACCTTGAATTTGAAAAAGCCGCTCATATCAGGGATCAAATTATTAAATTAAAGAGCCTGAAAGCAAAAGCCCAATATTAAAGGTGAAAGAGGTGAAATTTTTGAACAAAAATTTCACCTCTTTCGTATATTAGAACTTAAATCTGGTATTTGCCTGGATACCTGATTGAGAATTTAGATTAGACCTATTTTCAGCATAACCTAACTGAGCCGAGAAAATACTTGTAACAGGTACACTAAAACCTAAGAATAAATCATTTCTCCAGGAAATATTGCTGGCAAACCCGGTTGTTGGTCCAACAAAATAGGTAAATGATTCTTTTGCCTGGAATCCTAACATTGGTAATAGAGGAACTTCAAGAGTCACTTCTGCTTTTGGTCCATGGTTAGCATATCCTGTTTTTCCTGACCAGAGATTGTAATTATATCCAAGTCCGAGTACCAGAGTTACAGGCTGGCTGTTTTCATAATTCAGTGCTTTCCAGTTAAGACTGCTGCCAAACGTAAATCTTGTGGCATCTGCAACAGGCAGCTCTTTATCAAGGAATAAATATTCAGTATTAAGATTCAGGCCAAAATTGGTATACCAGATTGTCCCATCAAGATTTAAGGCTGGACCAAATTTTCTGAAATCAGTTACTGTCGCACTTGGAGTAAATAGGCTCAGTAAAGAACCGCCTGCTTTAATATCAAAATTAACTATTTTTTCTGAAGATGAAGGTTGTGGTGTTGGGGTTGGTATAACTGTAGGAACAGGTGTTGGTACAGCCGTAGGAGCGGGAGTTGGTTTGGCAATTACCGGTATTACATATTTATCAATTGCTTCAACAAATCTTTTTAGTAAGGCTGCAACTTCATAACGTGTGAGCTTTTGCTCTCCACCAAATACTTTTTGGGGATAACCATCCATTATTTTGTACTTATCAACAATATTTTTTACTGCGGTATAAGCCCAGTGAGTGTCTGAAATGTCAGTCAGTTCGCTTACTCTGCTTCTTGATTCAATTGAAGGTTCACCAATCTTTTTTTCCAGAATAGTAAAATAATTATTCAAATCAAATGCCAGTTCATAACGTGTCATTTCACGATTTCCCATAAATCTGTTATCAGGCATCAGTTGCATGATTCCGTATTCGTTAATCAGAGCATTAACTATTTCCATATTTGCGGGGTTTACATCTGTAATATCATTAGCGGAAGGGGATTGAGCAAGCCTGAGATCTGTTTTGGATACATCTTCAAGTTTTTTTGCTGCCCGATAAAATGCTCTTGCTAATTCATATCTTGTTGAGGATTTATCACCCATAAATCTTGTTGGTGTTTTGGGTTCCATAATACCAAGATCTTCAACAACCAGTTTTACGGCATTGTAACTCCAGTGTCTGGGTGTAATGTCAACAAGATTTTCAATTTTATAGGTTTCTGTGGTACTAGCAAGCCAATAGTAAGGTTTGGCAGTTGAATTTAAGGGTAAGGATAATAAAATACTTCCTGCCAGACAAAGGGTTGTAATTTTTTTGTTCATTCCGTTCTCCTTATTTGCTATATCTGTTTATTGTTAATTAATACCAATGCTAAGTATTAGGCAGTATAACATGCCAGTATCGTTTTTTTTTGAAAACTAAATTTTTTTTAATATGAAAAAAAGGGGATGTATAATTACTTTAATTAAAATTTATTGAAATCAGGCTATGCGTGAAAAAGAAAAAATTAAACTCCTGAAAGCCGAAAATCTGGAAAAGTCTGAATGGCTTGGTCATGCTTTTACTACCAGGAATGGAGGAGTTAGTAAAGATAATTATCATTCATTAAATCTTTTTAGCTCGGATAAAAATGAATTGGAAAATGTAATTCAAAACCGAAAAATTATTGCCGAAAACCTTGGGTTTAATATTGAAAAACTAGTTCTTGCCAGGCAGGTACATGGAAAAAAAGTTCAGGTGATTAAAGAGGAAGATATTGGCAAGGGGGCTTTTTCTCATAGTGATGCTATCCCTGAGACTGATGCTCTTGTTACAAATCTGGTTGGGGTTCCCTTAATGCTTTTGTATGCAGACTGTTTACCTGTTTTGGTTACGGACATAAAGAATAAAGCCGTTGGGGTTGTTCATGCCGGTTGGAAAGGAACAGAACAGGAAATACTCAGGGAAACACTGAAGACAATGATTTCTGAATATGGTTCTGAAACTGAAAACTTTCAGATAGCATTTGGTATCGGTATTTCTTTCTGTTGTTTTGAGATAGGCACTGAGGTAAGAGAAAAACTAAAAAAAGTAAGTTATTCTGAAAATATTTTTGCAGAAAGGGATAACAGGATTTATGCCGATCTGATGGAAATTAATATTAGCCAAGCAATAAATTTTGGAATACCAAAAGGAAATATATCATATAATAAAGGTTTATGTACTTACTGTAACCGTGATTTATTTTTTTCTTACAGGAGAGATAATCAGGTTACAGGAAGGCATGGAGCTGTGATTTTTATCAGGAAATAAAGGGTTTATCAAAGGAGAATTTTTTATGAATAAAAAGCTTTTAGTTGGAGTTGGAACCGCTGCTTTATCATTTGCCGGTATTTGGTTATTAAAACAGAAACTGCCCTTAGCTCCCAAGGTCCCTGTTACTGACGAAAATACAGTTTTATTATATCAGTATAGTTATTCTCCCTTTTGTGTAAAAGTTGCCAGGATTATGGATTATAAAGGTATTCCTTATAAACAAATAGAAATTTTACCTTTTTTACATAAAAATTTTATAAAAAATCTTTCTGGTCAGGGCCTTGTGCCAGTAATTCAGCATCAGGGAAAAACACTATATGATTCAACCTTTATTGCCAAATACCTGGAAGAATTTTGCCCGGAACCAAGCATTTTTATCCAGGAAAACCATCAGTTAAATCAGGAAATATTAATGATTGAAGACTGGGCAGATGAATCATTTGAACCTCCTTTCGGTACTCTGGCCATGATCTATGCTTTTGAGCATCCTGAAATAATTACTGAAAGTGATGATTATAAGACAGGTGTTGCCGTTTTTGATAACAATAAAGATAAAATTGCTCCTTTTATTATAGGTAAAAAATTAAAAGAATATGGTATTGATGCTACTCAGAAAGATTTGCTTAAAAAAAGAGCAAGAGAAAATCTGGGTATACTTTCTGCAAAACTTGAAAAAGGAGAATTTCTTGTTGGCAACAGGTTAACTCTAGCTGATATTGCTGTTGCAAGCCATTTAACCGCAGCAGAAAAAGTGCCGTATATTTATGAAGATGATCAGTATTCTCATATTTTTGAATGGCAGAAAAATATTTTTAAAGCTACTAAACGCAGGTTTGCCAGTTCACTGACCTAATAGGCTTGTAGAGCAAGGTTTTATGGAATATTAATGGTTAGTAGAAAAAAATTTTAAAATGGTCTTGACTCCAAAATAAAATTCAAGTAATATTCTTTATGTATTCCGCTATAGCTCAGTGGTAGAGCAATCGGCTGTTAACCGATCGGTCGGTGGTTCGAGCCCACCTGGCGGAGTTTTTTTTTGCTAATTTTCTAACCCCACCCTGACTATTTTTTTGCGATAATCTTATTCTGCAATATAAAGGAAAAATTTAGATGGAAAAAATTTTAGTTGAAAATACAAAGCTTTCTTATGAGGATATAGGTTCAGGAGAGGTTATCGTTCTTTTACATGGTTACCCACAAAATCATCATGCCTGGGACTATCAGGCTGAAGAACTGGCAAAAAATTACCGGGTAATTTCTTTCGATTGGTTTGGTTGGGGCGAGTCTGATAAAAACCCTGAATTGGATTATTCTTATGAAAAAGAAATTGAGAGGTTAGCCATTGCCCTTGATTTAATTGGTGTTGATAATTTTAACCTTTTTGCTCATGATTATGGTGGATTTCTGGCTTTGGGATTTTGTCTAAAATATCCTGAAAAAGTAAATAGGCTGGCGATATTAAACAGCCGTGCTCATAAAACATTTAATACCCAATGGTATATCGCTTTTTCCCTTATCGAAAAAATTGCAAGAGTACCTGTATTATCAAAAGGACTTCAATTTTTACCCTTAAAAAAAATACATAATCTTGGCCTAAAAATGGAAGGAATAAAAAAAACTGATGCTTATACTGAGAATTTTAATGAAAATGAGTATAAAATCTGGTGGCAGAAATTTTTTAGCTATTATACCTGTAAAACCCGTCCAGACCTGATAGAAGGTCTTGAAAATATTTCCTGCCCGACTACAATAATCTGGGGTACAAAAGAAAAATATCTACCTGAAGAAACTGCAACCGAACTGGTTAAAAAAATCCCCGATTCAATATTGGTAAAGCTTGAAGCCGGGCATTTTATTATGGAAGAGTTGCCGGAAGATGTCCTACAAACTTTAATTAATCTTCTTAACAGAGAATCTGTTGTTAATAAAGCGCATTTTGTCCAAAAGGATGTAAATTTAGCTGCTACAAAAATAGGAAGGCCTGATTATTTATTAATTTTATCACTTATATTAGTACCTCTTGGAATAACAGTATTTTTATATAAAAAATTTTCAAAAAAATATCAATAATTTAGTTTTTAAAGGAAATTAAAAACAAGCTTTTTATTTTAAAGCCTATAAAATATAATGGACTTATAAATAGGTTTTGTACCAATTAAAAAATTTAAACGGAGAGCAGATTATGGATGGGATTCGCCCTTTTAATCCTGATGAAGCTATAGGAAGGAACCTTTCTCTGGATAAAGCCAGAGAAACAGCTAAGAACCATTCCGGTAACGAAGCCATAGTAAAAGAAACTGATGGAACATTTAGTGTTTTTGCTTTAAATAAAAAAGATTCTGAAAATGTTACTAAGAAAAATTACAGCAGTTATGAATCAAATGTGGTTGAGTTCTCCATGATGGCAAAGGGTGGAGATAAAATACTTGATCGTGTTTCTACCGAAAAATTTCCAACAAAAGAGCTTGCTGAAAAAGCTGCAAAAGCCCGTCCAGGAAGCGAGGCAATTATTCGTAATGATGATTTGAGCTGTAGTATAAAACCACTGGATGAATTACAACTTCAAAATGTTACCCTTAAAAACTTTAGAGAAACAGAAGCAAAAATTTATGAATTTGTTATCGAAAAACCATTGCAGGATAGTATGATTATTCAGCCTGTACCTCCTTCTTCGGAAAAGATGGTTGGTAATATCAATGAATTATTAAAAAATATTGATAGTAATAAGGGTAAACGTAATGATTATGTACTAGGTGGTGGAGATAGTGACAGTGTTAATGTTGCAAAAGGTATCTCTGAAACTGATTGTTCTGGTTTTGTCAGAGCGATGGCTAATAAAGCAGGGATAGACTTAAATGATCAGAATGCCGCAGGTATTGGGAAAATGATCCGAAAAGGTAAAGGCCCTTTAAAACGAATTGAGCGTGGTGGAGATATTAAACCAGGAGATATTTTGACCTTTGCTCTACCAAGACGTAGTGATATTTCAGGTCATGCAATGATTGCAATAGGAGAACCAACTCCCATTTTAAATAAAAAACAACAGATTGTTGGTTATAACATTCGTATTGCCGATTCAACAAGTCGTCCGCATGGTGATGATCCAGCAAGAAAAACCGGTGATGGAGCAGGAACTGGCTTTATTTCTGTTGCAGTTGATCCCAAAAACGATAAAATAAAATCTCTTTCCTGGCAGGATAACTTCAAAGGTTACGATTATAAACAGGAAGTTTCTGTAGGAAGATTTAAACAGTAATTCAGTTGTTATAATATAAACTATACAAATATTATCAGACTGGAGTGTTTTAATGGAAACTGTTTCAAAAACAACATATGCAGATTATCTGAAAATAGATGATGGAAAACAGTATGAAGTAATCGAAGGAGATTTGAAAATGGTTCCTGCACCAAATTTTAAACATCAGGGTATTTCATATAATTTATCTGATATCTTAAGAGCTTATATAAAAAGTATGAATCTTGGAGTAATTCGTTATGCACCAATAGATGTAGTCCTGGATAAAACAAATGTTGTTCAACCAGATTTGGTTTTTGTTTCTAAAGAAAGAGCTTCTATTATTAATGAAGACGGAGGGATTTTAGGCGTTCCTGATTTAGTTATAGAAATAATCTCAAAAGGCTCAAAATATATTGATACTTATAAAAAGAAAGATTTATATGAAAAATTTGGAATAAAAGAGTACTGGCTGGTTGATCCTTTTTCCCAAAGTGTCGAAGTCCTTATTCTTGAACAGAATAACAAATATGACCTTTTTTCTGAAGCATACATAGAGGAAGATGCCAACAAAATAATAAGATCTAAAATTTTAGAAAATTTAGAAATTAATGTAGAAGAAGTTTTTAAAAAAGACTGGTAATTCAGAGAATTTTAGTTATTACTTCTAATAGATTTTATAACCCGGTAAATCATATTCAAATACTTACTGGATATCTCCATTACTGTTGTATCTTTTACCAAATAATCCTATTTCATGTCCGTCATTACCCCTAAAACAACTACAACCAGGATACTCATATCCTCCATCCGTCCAGATGATTACAAAGTCTCCTATTCTATCCATCGCTACTGATGAATATCTTTGATAAAAGGTTGTATAAGTATTGATATGAAACTCAGAACCATTAGTATTGGTATTCTCTACTTTTAATGGTACTTCATTATATGACCATGATCTTGATGTCCCAGTATTCTGCTCTGTCCATGATGATACCCCGTTTCCATATTTTAAGCTGACATCATCATTATTTATCAGAGTTAAAGGACTACCATTGTTTTCTTCATAATTTCCGCCACTTGCACTGCCATCACTTAGCCTTGACCATGTTCCTGTATAAGTGAGAGAACCATCAATATTCTCTACTGTTGATGGTGGAGCTACGGCTGTAGCATAATTTCCACCACTTGTTCCAGATAACGTTACTGGATTATTCCAAGTTCCTTTATATGTAAGTCCAACATCGCCATTCTCTACTCTTGATATACTCTTTATTCCAAATCCATAATGCTTGTTCGGAACCTGAACATTGGGAACTTGGTTCGAACATGACGCTATTAGTATTGATAATACTATCGTAGATGATAAACTTTTATTTAAATTCACTATGGGCCTCTGTTTTTAACTTGATTGAAAGTAGAAATCTAATCTTGTAACAAATTATCGAAATAAATTATTTTTAAGACGCATCTGTAACATCAGCACCACTACCAGGCCCAACTTTAGTATCCGAATTAATATCAAGCTTGATCAACTCAGGCTTTTTCCATTCTTTCTTTTCCATTTTTTACTACCTTTGAAAATATAAACTAGATTTTTCTTCATTATAATGTAATAAAAAAATTTCGTAACTGTTACGCTTAAAATGATTTATTTATCTTCCTTGCAAAACGAATAAATTTTAATTCTTAATTAATGAAAAGAATTATTATTTTAGGCGCCGGCCCTACCGGTCTTGGGGCCGCTTAC
>CAYRDV010000220.1:0-10355 GCA_964422885.1 uncultured Candidatus Sericytochromatia bacterium | reverse complement strand
GTATTAACCAAACTGGTGATAATTTTTATGGAATATTTGGGCAGAGATATAAATCTGATGGCTCTACCAATGGCACTGAGTTCCACATTAATACTTACACTAATGATTTTCAGAGCAACCCTTCAGTAGCAATGGATAATGATGGGGATTTCATCGTTACATGGGTGAGTTATAGCCAAACTGGTGATAATAATTATGGAATATTTGGCCAGAGATATAAATCTGATGGCTCTACCAATGGCACTGAGTTCCACATCAATACTTATACTAATAGTTTTCAGCATATTCCATCAGTAGCAATGGATGATGATGGAGATTTTATCGTTACATGGCAAAGTTTTAACCAAACTGGTGATACTAGTTATGGAATATTTGGCCAGAGATATGCTTCGACAGGCTCAGCAACCGGCACTGAGTTCCACATCAATACTTACACTATTAGTAATCAGAGATTCCCATCAGTAGCAATGGATAATGATGGGGATTTTGTTATTGTTTGGGAAAGTAAATACCAAACTGGTGATACAGGATATGGAATATTTGGACAGAGATATAAATCTGATGGCTCTACCAATGGCACTGAGTTCCACATCAATACTTATACTAATAATAGTCAGAACAACCCTTCAGTAGCAATGGATAATGATGGGGATTTCATCGTTACATGGGGGAGTAATAACCAAACTGGTGATAATTTAGATGGGATATTTGGGCAGAGATATAATAATTTGGGTGTTACCCAATAACTTATACCTTGTTGGAATCACGGATAACACGGATTAAAGGATAAGCACAGATGAATATTTTTTAGAATAGTCATTATACTTATGAGGCTTGAAAAGAAGGAGAATAAACTTTTTATTCTTTTTTAGATATTAAAACAAAGGACAAAAATAGATGGAAAATATAGTGAACAATATACCGAAAAAGACATGGAAAAAGCCTGAATTAATCAGGCTTGATATCAACAATGATACTTTTGTCGGAACTGGTAATGGAGTTGATGGTGCTATTGGTTCTGCTTCTTAATTTGCGTTAAATATTAATTCAGTATAAGGAAAAAGATATGATAATAAATAAAGAATTACAATTAGGGTTAAGTGTATTTACAGTATTAGCTGTATTAACCTCATGTTCACCTAATATTCCTAATAATAATATATTAAATCAAAATGTTTCCACTAACTCAAATATTAAAAATAAGTATTCTATTAATGGTACTGTGGAGTTTCCTAATTCTTACTCTCCCCCAGCCCCTCTCTTGAACAAAAGAGAGGGGGGTAAAAACATCCTTCCTCTCTCTAGAACATTAGAGAGAGGTCAGGAGAGAGTTAGTTCTTTCAAAACCAAAGCAACGCTTGGAGACGTAGGTACTATGGCTACTGTATCTATCCTTTATCCTCCAGATGATGCTACAAATCCCAATGTAACTATTGCTACCGGTCTGACGGATGCTTCCGGAGTGTTTGCAATAAATCCTGATGGCTCCTTTAATCCTTCACCGGGAGATATCTTTGTTCTTGAAGCAAGTAAAAGAATTGGCAGAGCTGGTAATGATGTTATCACTGTGAGTACCTATATCCAGAGAAATGCTACTGATGATGGCTGGGATTCTATCACTTACCCTGGATTATTCATCAATTCTAAAACTACTGCTTTGACTATCATTGATTCTTATGACACCAGTTTATCATCATCAGATTGTATCAGCTCTATTAATGTTACAAGCTCTGGAAGTACCCCTGATGCTACTATTGGCTCTGTTACATCGGCAACTGTTTTAAAAGTTTTTGAGCAGGTCAATAACCTCCTGGTACAGAATGTAGACCCATTAAAAAACATCTCATATAACTCATCAAGTGGAAAATTTTATGTAAATACTGAAATTAATCATGCTTCTATAGCTGTAAGTAATGGTCTCGATTGTCCTGAATGTGATTTAAAGAATGAAGATTTAAGTAGTCAGGATCTTACTGGACTCGATTTATCCAATACGGATTTTACCAATACCAATTTAACAAATACTGATTTTACTGGTGGAGATTTAACAGGGGCAACACTGACTGGAGCAAATCTATCAGGAGCAACCTGGACTGATGGCAGTTATTGCCGTCTGGGTTCTGTTGGCTCATGTTTACCTGTTCTTGGTGAGTTCCATGTTAATACTTATACTAATAATTATCAGCAATACTCATCAGTAGCAATGGATGGTGATGGAGATTTCATTGTTACATGGGCAAGTAATTACCAAACTGGTGATATTAATTATGGAATATTTGGTCAAAGGTATAAGAGTGATGGAACAACCAATGGGACTGAATTCCATATCAATACTTATACTAATAGTAATCAGTTAAATCCATCAGTAGCAATGGATGATGATGGTGATTTCATTGTTACATGGGAAAGTAATAACCAAACTGGTGATTTAGGATATGGAATATTTGGGCAGAGATATGCTTCGACAGGCTCAGCAACCGGGTCTGAGTTCCACATCAATACTTATACTAATAGTTATCAGCGATACCCATCAGTAGCAATGGATGATGATGGAGATTTCATTGTTACATGGCAAAGTGCTAACCAAACTGGTGATGGTATTTATGGAATATTTGGGCAGAGATATGCTTCGACAGGCTCAGCAACCGGGTCAGAGTTCCATATCAATACTTATACTAATGATAATCAGCGATACCCATCAGTAGCAATGGATGGTGATGGAGATTTCATTGTTACATGGCAAAGTCATAACCAAACTGGTGACATATATTATGGGATATTCGGTCAGAGGTATAAGAGCGATGGAACAACCAATGGGATTGAATTCCACATCAATACTTATACTAATGCTCAACAGCAAAACTCATCAGTAGCAATGGATGATGATGGAGATTTCATTGTTACATGGGAAAGTAATAACCAAACTGGTGATTTAGGATATGGAATATTTGGGCAGAGATATGCTTCGACAGGCTCAGCAACCGGGTCTGAGTTCCACATCAATACTGAGACTAATAGTTATCAGTTAAACCCATCAGTAGCAATGGATGGTGATGGAGATTTCATTGTTACATGGCTAAGTTTTTACCAAACTGGTGAAGATTATTCCGGAGTATTTGGTCAGAGATATAATAATCTTGGTGTTGGGCAATAACTCACTCTCGTCCATAGAGATAAAGAAAATAACAGTGAGCTTGATTTTAGCCAGTTTCCTTTGGAAAAGTATAAATTTGAAAACCGAAAAGAAATCAGTAAATTAATTATGAAAATTGCCATTATTAGCTCAGGTCTTTTACCAATTCCCCCAGATGGCTGGGGTTCTGTTGAAACAATTATCTGGGATTATAAAGTTGAATTAGAAAAATTAAACCATCAGATTTTAACTGTTTGTGAAAAAGATTTTGAAAAAATTATTGAATCAGTTAATAATTTTAATCCAGACTTTGTTCATCTACATTACCCTCAGCATATTTACCTTTTACCGGAAATAAAGAGTAAATTAAAAGCAATAACTCTTCATGGAGCATATTGTCAGGATTTAGAAAAAAAGTCTATCGAATACAAGAGTGATATTACCCAGGATGAAATAAAAAAAATCTGTAAGTTCACAATAGATACAGGGGCATTTATGATTTGTCTTAATAATAAAATTAAGGAAACATACCAAAATTTTGGTGTGCCTGAAGAAAAACTTGTGGTAATCCAAAATGGCATCAGGACTAATCTTTTTGTTTTTAATGATACGTGTAAATTTCCAGATAAATCAATTTATCTGGCAAGAATTGAACCAAGAAAAAGACAATATATTTTTCAACATTATAAAGAATTAAACCTTGATTATGTTGGGAATTATCTTGATCTGCGCTTTAACATTAATCATCCTGATTACCTGGGCGAGTGGAACCGCCGGACTTTATATAATAATCTGACTAATTATGCAAATCTGGTGCTTTTAAGCCAGGGAGAGGCACACTCATTAGTATCGCTTGAAGCAATGGCTGCCGGGTTAGGGTTGGTTTTATCCGAGTTTTCCACCGCAAATCTGGATCTTTCCAAAAAATTTATTGATGTTATTCCCGAATCAAAAATATGGGATAAAGAATATGTAAAGGATATTATTGAAAAAAACCGCAGAAAATCTGTTTCAATGAGAAAAGAAATCAGGGATTATGTTTATGAAAATTTTAGTATGGAAAATATTTGTAAGGAGTATATAAAAATAATAACAAATTTGAAAAAAGGATCAACTTGTTAAAGTATTTTCTATATTTTCACAATATAATTTTTTTATTCGATTAATATTATCTATTTCCTGGATAAAATTTTTATTTTCAAATATTTCCGTTTCAGTCTTTTTATTCCCACCTTTCACAAAAACTGAAAAACAATCATTTAAAATGACATCATGCCAGGGAATTAGTTCCTGAGAAACACAGGTTAATCCAACATCCCGGCAGTATTGCCTAAAAAGTTCAGCAGTCATTGTTTCTGCCCTAACATGATAATTTAGAGCAATCAGTTTTCCGGTAGTTTTATTGATATATTCCCCTAAATTTGAATGATGAATAAAACCTTTCCCACCCGGTTTTAGCTTCTGGGATAAAAATCTTAAATACGAAAGTATCTCTTCACTTTCAACATGAACCATTGAATCCCAGCTAAAAACAAAGTCAATCGAATTATTTTCAAGCATATCCAGTGATTTTCCATCATTAACATAATATTTAATCTTGCTTACATTGCTGAAACGTTCCTGACAAGCCTTTATACATCGTTCACTTAAGTCCACAGCAATCAGCTCTTTACATAAAGGATGCAAATATTGAGTACACCTGCCAAATCCCGGAGCAATTTCCAGAATAACATCGGTAGGAACAAAATTCATTATTCTGGGGAAAATAGTCACTGCCCATAAATATTCTGTTCCGCCCCAGGCTGTAGACCATTCATCACCATTATGATCCCAGGGATAACTATTATATGATTCCCGGTTAATATTTATTCCTGGCATTACTTTAAAATAACCGTACCAAATCTTGCTGGTAAATATGAAATATTATAAGTAGGTGACCATTGAGCTTTCGGATTAAGTTCCTGTGGTCGGTTCCTTTCAAAGTTAATTTTAAATTTGTTTTTTAGGCTTAAATTATTTAATGGAATTTCCAGCTCAACTACCCATTTATTTTTTAAGACTTTAATCTCACTTTTGAAAGTATTGGCAAAAGTAATACCATTTTTTTCTGCCAGCATTGAATTATTCATATTAATAGCAAAATGGTAAGTTTCATTTAAAGAGTTGCGAATATATATTTCAACAGAATCATCTTTTAAAATATCCTTTACATTATTTGTTTTACTATCTTTTTTTACTTTATTCATGTTCGATTCAAAATTTTCAAAAGAAATAAACATACTGTTTGATTTATGAGCAAGTTTTACAACTGTTTCTGCTTCTGCTCTGGAAATACCATTATGCCAGTAAAAACTTCTCAAAGGTTCTGCTCTTTCCCATATTTCATCATTTAGCCAACCATCGATAATAGGTAACTTATTTGCCTTATAGACCTCGGATACCGGTAATTCTCTTGTCTCCTCCATTATCGGCAAAGGTGGTAAAGTCGATGCAAAAGTTTTATTAGAATTTTGCTCTTTAGTAATCTCAATTTTTAACAGTTGGCTACAATAACTGATACTTCTAGATATTTCCTGGGTTAATGGTTGTGGTAGTTGATGAGTATTTTTAATAAAAGTATTTAAACTAATTAATTCTTTTTCAAGCTCATAAAAGTTGTTTTTAGCAACAAAATTACTTATTTTTTCTGTTTTTATAATAATATCTTTCAACCTTTGTGTATTTAGAGAACTATGTTCTTTTGAAATTGTTTTTAACCATTTTAAAAGCTCTGCCAATTCTATTTTAATCCCTGCAATAACACCATTATTCGGATTATAGGCAGGATTTCGAAAAACACTTCTGGCAAGATCAGAAAAATCCTGCTCATTCATAAATGCCAAAGAAAATACATTTATTCCCGGAATATCATGCTGTTTTATATAACCTGCCTGCGGAAAAATATCATCAGAAGTATTAAATTTATGAGCTCCCAGAGTCGGATAAAAAAAGTCATTTCTGGTTCTATTATCAGTTTCTGAATTTATCCAGGTGCCTAATTCTTTAGTATTATCCGTATAAAGCATCGGACAAATATAATCAAGATAATTATTATCTGCCCATAATCGCCAGTCCTGCATTTTTAAGAGCCTGCCCTGAGTTTCTGAACGAAAAATAGACACCCCAATTTTTATTCCGGGTCTGATCTGGTTTAAGCCATTTTTTATAGTCTTTACCATCTTTGTCACCTGGGCTTCTCTCCAGAGTTGAAAATCAACATAAACCGGATCTCCCGGAACAAGTTCCTCCGGTGGGTAATGGTGCGTTTTTGCATAATAATACCGGCTAAAATATTTTTGGGTAAGAGTATCATCACCAAGGGTTTCATCATAACGGATATAATCAAGGAGCATCCCGTCAATAGGATATTTTGCAGTAATAAATTTTAACAGATTTAAAATTAAATCCTGGGCTTTTGGTTCGGCAGGACTTAAAAATAAAGGTTCTCTATCTTCAAATACTGTTTTTTCCCTTACAGCAATTAGCTTAGAGTATCTTTTAATAAAACTGTCACCATAGGTTGGAGATTTTACTCTAAAGACCCAAACCCAAGGGTGAACTTCAATTCCGTTTTTATGTGCTAAATTAATCAGATACCCCAAAACATCAAAATTAATATCTTTAAATAGTGGATTAGTATCTGTAATATGATTAGGGAAAACAGTGTATCCTCTGCTAAAAATTTCTGGGTAAATCACATTAAAGTTTGCCTTTTTTAGATTTTTGATCAGTGTTTCTATTTCACTCTTTGTTTTGGGAATACTTTCAGTATCAATAAACATTCCCCGTGTTTCGACAACCCTTGAAGGCATCAGAGACAACTGCGAATTTCTGATATTATTAATAATTTGCTTTGAATAATCCTTCACTTTGGGAAATTGCTTTAGCTTTAGTGCTTCATTCAAATCTTTTAATTTTTTTCTCGCCAGGGCAATTTCTTTTCTCGATTCCAAATAATTAATATTCATGTATGGTTTCGTAGAATTTATAGTTTTAAGGTCAATGATTTCTACAGAATTTTTAAGTTTGATATAAATATCATTTGGATTTGCATTTTCATCAATTTTTATGGAATTAATCTGAAAATCATTTGCTAATAACGAATTTGCAGGTTGATTTAAGCCTGACAATAAAGCCAAACTTAGAGAGAAAATATATTTTAGAATTTTAATTTTCATAAAAAGGTAAATTCAGATATATTAAATATATCCATTAATTTTATTTTATCCTAATAAACTAATCTGTAATTTTTTACCATAATGAATTAAGGTTATCAGAGCATTTTAAAGGTAGATTTTTTTTATTTTATTTGTAAAATGATACAATGCTTATTAGTATTAATAATGCCTCGGACTTTTAGCCCGGGATTAATACTTCCTCCAGGAGTACCTGGAGCCTAATTCGGAAATACCGAATTAACAAGGGCCCCTTTAGGGGATTTATTTAATGATGTTCTGAAGTAAAATCAGAACATAAGAATTAATATTTTAGTCAGGATATTTTATGGGACAAGTTAAAACGATTGAGGATAATCAGCTTTGGGATTTATTAGAAAGAGAATGGCAATATTTAATGGAAAATACTCCTGAGTTTGCTACATTTTTAGGCGAATATAAATTTGATGACCGGCTTACTGACCTATCTGATGAAGCTTTAAAAAGAAAACACCATCACGATCTGGAGGTGGTAAAAGAACTGAAAAGTATGGAATACAATAATTTATCTGAAGATAATAAATTAAATTTTGACCTTTATCTGGAAAAAGTTCTAAATGAAATAAGGGAATATAGCTTTAAAGGCTACCTGATGCCGATTAACCAGATGGATGGAGTCCAAAATGATTTTTCCAGAATTATTCAGATGATGCCATTTAAAAAAGAAAAAGACTTTTTAAATTATTTGTCCAGATTAAATGCTTTTCCTGTATTTATTGATCAACTGATTGATTTAATGAAAAAGGGAGTCGAAGGAGGTTTTGTTTTACCAAAATCAGCCGTAATAAATGTTCCTTCCCAGATAAAAGGCCAATTACCTGAAGATTACAAAAAGAGCCCCTATTTTCAACCCTTAGAATCAGATAATAAATTTTTATTTTCTGAGTTACGGGCAAAAATTGAAGCTGCTATTCAGGATAAACTTTATGCTTCTTTTAACAGGCTTAATGATTATATGGAAAAAGAATATATACCTGCTTGCAGAGATACCTTTGGTCTGAGTGATATACCAGATGGCAAAGGATATTATGAACATAAATTAAAAATGATGACAACAACGGATTTAACTGCCGAACAAATCCATGAAATAGGAAAAAATGAAGTTGAACGGATCTTTAAAGAAATGATGAATTTAGCTCAGAAAGTAGGTTTCAATGGTAGTTATAATGAATTTCTTGAGCACTTGAAAGTTAATCCTGAATTTTATTTTACCGATCCAAATATGCTGATGATGACTTACAGAGATATCTCTAAAAGAGCTGATAAGGAATTACCTGCTTTATTTAAGGTTTTACCAAGGCTTCCTTATGGTGTTGATGAAATCCCTTCTCATCAGGCCCCATCATATCCTACTGCTTACTATATGCCTGCTGATATTAATATGACAAGACCAGGGATATTTTATGCCAATACATCCCAGTTAGAAATCAGACCAAAATATGAAATGGAAGCACTTACACTTCATGAAGCAGTACCAGGGCATCATTTACAGATTTCACTTTCTCTTGAACTTGAAGGTTTGCCAAAATTCAGAAGACTGGCAATGTCAGATTTTACCGGATATATAGAGGGTTGGGGGCTTTATTCTGAAAAACTGGGAGAAGTGATGGGTTTTTATAAAGACCCTTATTCCAAATTCGGACAATTAAGTTTTGAAATGTGGAGAGCTTGCCGGTTAGTTATTGATACAGGGTTACATGCCTTTAACTGGTCCAGAGAAAAATCAATTCAATATTTAAAGGATCATACAGGGAAAAGCGAACCAGCCTGTGCTGTAGAAGTTGATCGTTATATGTCTATTCCTGGTCAGGCCACAGCCTATAAAATAGGTGAGCTGAAAATCCTTGAGTTGAGAAAAAAGTTTGAAGAAATCAGGGGAGATGATTTTGATATCAGGGAATTTCATGATGTAATTTTACGAAACGGTGCATTACCCTTAAATGTATTGGAAAAATATGTAAATGATCATCTTAATGAAGTGAATTAGAAATTAGTATTTGAAAAACATATAATTTTTTATCTTAGGCTATTTTTCTGGTTTCATTTTTCTCATGAGTTTTATATAATTCCTGAAAAAGTAAAAATTTAAATAATTTGATCCCTCTCCAAGTTGAATAACGAAAAATATACACGAAAAGAAATAATAGACAAACGGCTTTACAAAGCTGGGTGGAATATTTCTGATCGTTCTCAGGTTATTGAAGAATTTGATATAAATGTTGGGTTGCCTCTTGGTGTAAAAGAGCCTCAAACACCATATCAGGGACACCAGTACAGCGATTATGTATTACTTGGAAAAGATGGGAAACCACTTGCAGTAATAGAAGCAAAAAAAACATCTGTTGATGCAGCTATTGGACGTGAGCAAGCCAAACAGTACTGTTACAATATTCATAAAACCCAAAAGAGTGAGCTACCATTCTGTTTTTATACAAATGGTCATGATATTTTTTTCTGGGATTTAGAAAATTACCCCCCAAAAAAAGTTTATTGTTTTCCAACAAGAGATGATCTTGAAAGATACAAATATATCCGTAAAACAAGAAAAGCTTTAACGGGTGAATTTATTAATACTCAAGTAGCTGGACGGGATTATCAGTTAAGAGCAATCAGGGCTGTAATGGAAGCTATTGAAAAGCGGAAAAAAAACTTTTTACTACCTCAAAATTCTGTTGTAGTAATGGAATCCAAAAGCGAATTACAAAAATTAGAGGATGAAAACTTTTGGAGTCGTTTAAATCCAGACAAATTTAAATTTTTACGTTCCGTAGTAAAACCGTTATTCAGGGCTGTTTCCGATTCTGATTTTAAAGCGATGCGTTTTGAAAAAGATATTGTTGAAATTTCTCTGGTTGGTCTGGGAAATAACTCCCCACAAGGTGGGGCCCCTGTGAGTATTAACTCCAAAGCAAAGCTTTGGAAACAAAACAAAGTTTTGTTAAACCCCGAAGCAGAGCTTCGAGGTATTC
>CAYRDV010000219.1:0-10361 GCA_964422885.1 uncultured Candidatus Sericytochromatia bacterium | reverse complement strand
ATTCTGTACTTTTGGTCTTTGGAATATTTTCACAAAAAATATACATTTATAAAGTGCAAGTTGCCATATATTCCTAACCTTAATACAACTATGTCTCAAGGCTTTTTTCGGGTCTATTCGGGTATAAATACGGGTAGTGAATGCTAAAATTCAATTCATTATGAAAAAACCATTAATAAATATAACACCGGAAATCCTGAATCTAGTCGCTGAAATAGACGAATTTAAAGGACAGTGGAAAACAATCGGTATACTGATGCCGGAGAAACTTAACCAACTCCGAAAAGTCGCTACTATCGAATCCATCGGTTCCTCAACAAGGATAGAAGGAGGATTTCCTTCCTTTATAAAATTATTTTTATTTTTTGGAAATTAATATTATTCTGATTTCTGAAAAAGTTATATAATATATTTATAATTCGTTTCGCAAAATGCGAAATATAAATTAAAGGCTGAAAGAAAAATGAGAAAACACAATGGAATGAGGCCCCAGGATATAGTAATACTTCTTAAAATCATTTGTTTAAATACTCAGGACTGGCGAATTATAGACCTGTCCAAAGATTTGTATCTTAGTTTATCAGAAGTATCTGAAGCTTTAAACAGATGTCAGATTGCAGGTTTACTAAGCCCAAATAAAAAGGAAGTTTTTAGAATATCTTTATTAAATTTCCTTATATATGGATTAAAGCATGTATTTCCTACTAAACCGGGAGCAACAGTTTATGGTATCCCAACATCTCATTCTGCCTCACCTTTATCTGAAGAAATAGATTCAAATGGCATAGAGTATGTCTGGGAAGATGCTAATGGGGAAGTGATGGGGCAATCAATAGAACCGTTCTACAACAATGTTACAAAAGCAGTAAAGAAAGATCACAAATTACACGAACTTTTAGCTCTGGTTGATGCTTTAAGGGTTGGAAGAGCAAGAGAATTTAATATGGCTAAGGAAATGCTAAAGGAAAGGTTTACTCTTGAACAATCACTCCAGACAATATGATATAAAAAACAAAATCAAGAAAATTGTAGAAGGAATGGGACTAAAACTTTCCAGTAAAATAGTTTTTGTTGGTGGTGCTGTTGTTAGTTTTTATTCTACAAGCCAAAATATAATAGATTCATGTCCTACAAAAGATATAGATTGTGTAATTCAATTAACATCAAGGCTTAATTATACTGCTTTAGAACAAGAGTTAAGAAAAAAAGGATTTGAAAATGACCTAAGTCAAAAAGCACCCATTTGTAGATGGTTATATCAGGATATAACGGTAGATATAATGCCCGATGATCTTAAAATTCTGGGTTTTACAAATATTTGGTACAAAGAAGGTGTTAAAAACTCTGTCAATTATAATATTTTCGATAATATAGTAGTAAAAATATTTTCAGCCCCTTATTTCATCGCATCTAAATTTGAAGCTTATAAAACCAGAAAAATTGATGATGAAAATATGAGTCAGGATTTTGAAGATATTATCACTTCTGGTTGCTCCTGAATTAATTATATCCTGTTTAACCTGATCGTATTTTTTAGCATCTTCAGGATGTATACGCATATAATCATGATACATAATCCAGTTTTTAAATATTTCTGATTCAATTGGAACTATATACAACAATAATATCGGGTATTGTTTATCCTGATAAAACCTGGGAATTTCTTCTGGAAAATGTAAAATTAATTTCTCCGACTGCTTTTAGTGCTTCAATTGAAAAACTTGATAAAGATAAAAAAGATCTTTTAAAACAAATTAGAAAGCTAAATAAGAAATTACAGAATACCACAATAACCTAATATGAAGGATAAATTAATATGATATTGCCCAAAATACGTGACAAAAGATTCATCACAATTCTTCGTGGTGGAATATTGTCAGATGAGGATCATCATCTGTTAGCTATTTGGGCTGCTCAATGTGCTCAGCATGTACTACACTATTTCGAAGAAATGCGTCCAAATGATGATCGGCCACGGAAGGCGATTGAATTAACACATGCCTGGGTAAATGGAGAAATTAAAATGAAACAGGCACATATGACTGCTTTTGCATCAAATGCTGCGGCTAAAGAAGTATCAGGTTCTGCGAAATTAGCAGCTCTATCAGCTGGTCAGGCTGTAGCTGTGGCTCATGTTGCGGCACATGAATTGGGTGCAGCTGCCTATGCAATTCGTGCTGTTATGGAAGCCTCACCTGAAGATAAAAAGGAAATGTTTAGACAGCAGGAGTGTCAATGGCAACGAGAAAGACTTCCTGAAAGAATTCGTGAGCTAGTAATTGATGATCAGCGTTTGCGAAATGATATTTGTTGGTTTGTATTCAGTTAATAATAGGAGATAATTTTTAAAGAATGAATAACACAAGAATATTTAAAATGTCTTTTGCAAGTGTATATCCGCATTATATTCAAAAAGCGGAGAAAAAAGGACGTACAAAAGCAGATGTTGATACAATTATTTTTTGGTTAACAGGATATAATGAGCAAACATTGCAACAACATATTGATAAGAAAACTGATTTTGAAACCTTTTTTTCCCAGGCACCTGAAATTAATCCAAATATTTCAAAAATTAAAGGTGTAATTTGTGGTTACCGTATTGAAAAAATTGAAGACAAATTAATGCAAAAAATTCGTTATTTAGATAAGTTAATTGATGAATTAGCAAAAGGAAAAACAATGGAAAAGATTTTAAGGAAATAAGATAATTTTAAACAGATTTCTCCCCCGACAGTTTTAGCTTTTACTTGGTGGTAAACCGAATTTTCTGGAATATTCCCGGCTAAATTGGGTAGAACTTTCATAACCCACTTCAAAGGCAATAATACTTACAGAATCTTTTTTTTCCATTAATAACCTTCTTGCTTCCAAAAGTCTAAGATCTTTTTGATATTGAAGTGGAGTCGTTGCCGTTATTGCTCTGAAGTGCTGATGAAAAGATGAAACACTCATTCCTACTAACTTTGCTAAATCTGGAATGATAAGAGCATTTTTAAAATCTTTTCTGATTTTTTCAATTGCTTTTGAAATTCTACTGGCATTACTATCATGCCATAAAAGTTTGCGGAGCATTCCACCATTCTGAGCAATTAACAGGCGAAAATGTATTTCTTTCAGTATTAAGTGGGCTAATATATTTTTTTCTAATGGGTCATTTACTAAAGATATATATCTTCCCAAAGCATCTATTAATGATGGCTCAGCATGGTTTAGGCACATTGATTTCTCTGCTTCTGCCTGCTTAGTTGTATTTTCGCCAATTTGTTCATACAAACTCCTGAGAATTCCAAGATCAATATCAAGAATAGCCGCTATATATGGTTTATCAGGACTAGCTTCTGTTATTCTAGAAACTACAGGCACATCATGGCTAACTATCAGACACTGCCCGGCACCAAAAGCAAAACGGTCGTTTCCCAGAATTGTTTCTTTACTTCCTTGCATGATTAGGCATAATACTGGTTCATAAATTGATGCTACCAGGTCGGTTGGCCTGTCATAATGAATTAGTTTAAAACCTGGCAATAGATTGATTAGGTTATTGCTATCATTTCTTTTTATTAAATTAATAGCCTCTTTATATAAAGTTGTTTCATTTATTTTCATAAGATTATTTTAAATTTATTTAAGATGATAATACAACTAATTTTCTAATTGTTTGTAAAATTAGGCATATATCTGGTAGAATCAGGCAGGAAATTTGGGCCCAAAGATAATACAATAAAATCAGAAATATTGAATATGGAGTAAAATAAAGCATGGAAAAAAACAAATTTGGTAACAGTAGTTTGCAGGTTTCTCAATTAGGCCTTGGATGTATGGGAATGAGTGAATTTTATGGAAATTACAATGATGATGAATCAATAAAAGTTATTCATTATGCCATTGAACAAGGAATCAACCTGTTTGATACTGCTGATATGTATGGTTCAGGTAAAAATGAAACATTAGTTGGAAAAGCCTTAAAAGATAAAAGAGATAAAGTTGTTATTGCAACAAAGTTTGGTGTTTTAAGGGGAGAAAACGCTTCATTCACTGGTATTAACGGAAAGCCGGAATATGTAAAACAGGCTTGTGAAAAGAGCCTAAAAAGATTAGGTGTTGATTATATCGATTTATACTATCAACACAGAGTTGACCCTAATACTACTATTGAGGAAACTGTCGGTGCTATGGCAGAACTAGTAAAAGAAGGTAAAGTAAGATATCTTGGTCTTTCAGAAGCTTCAGAGGAAATAATCAGAAGAGCTAATAAAGTACATACAATTACAGCTTTACAAACAGAATATTCTTTATGGAGTAATGATTTAGAAGCGGTTATCCCTGTTTGCAGAGAACTTAATATAGCATTAGTTCCATACAGCCCCTTAGGAAGAGGGTTTTTATCGGGAAATTATAAATCTCCTAATGATTTTGAAGAAGGAGATTTTAGAAGACATAATCCAAGATTTAGTGAAGAAAATTTTGCTAAAAACCTGGACATTCTCAAAAAAGTAGAAGAAATGGCAAAATCAAAATCAGTAACACCTTCCCAAATTGCTTTAGCATGGGTTTTATCTAAAGGCAGTGACATGTTTCCTATACCCGGTACTAAGAAGATTAAATACCTAAAAGAAAACATTGAATCAACTAATATAAAATTTGAACAAGGTGAAATTGAGCAATTAGATAAACTATATGGTTTAGTTTCAGGTTCAAGATATTAGACCAATTAAAATTAAGGAGGACAACAATGGGTGAAATTAAAACCAAGGTTACTGTTTTGGATATCGATGAATTTCTAAATAGTATTGAACCTGAGAAAAGAAGAACTGACAGTATAGAACTGAAAAAATTATTTGATGATGCTACAGGTAAAAAAGCGGCTCTCTGGAATAATAATATGATTGGTTATGGTAATTATCATTATAAATCTGATAAAAGCAAACAGGAAGGTGATTGGCCTTTAACTGCATTTTCACCTCGTAAGCAAAATATTACCATCTACATTATGCCTGGAGTTAATAAGTATGAAGAGTTATTAGCAAAACTTGGTAAAGTAAAAGTGAGTTCAGGTTCCTGTATATACATAAAAAAAATTGAAGATATTGATAAAAATATTTTGAAAGAATTAATATCTGTTTCAGTAGCAGATATGAAAAAGAAATATGAAATATAGATTTTTTTGAACAATTATAATAAGTATGGATAGGCATAACCGGGGCAGACGGGAGAAATGTAAGATATCTAATATATTACTTTCTAAGTTACTAAACAAAGGTTAAATTCTACTTTGCCAGTAAGAGAATTAAAATTATGATTTTACCAAAACCAAACTACTTCACTTCTTTAAAAGGGAATTCTAAGAAACTTCTTATTGGATTCCCCCTTTCCAATTTATTATGCTGATTCCATAACTCTTGTTTAACTTTTCCTATATTTTTATCTTCATAATTTTTTAAAGAAATTACCAGACGAGCGAGTGCCAGTTTTTTGTTTTGATACTGAGAACGTTCTTCCTGAGCAACTGTAGTTATACCAGTAGGTTTATGCTTTACCCTTACAGCTGTTTCAAGTTTATTTACATTTTGCCCACCTGGGCCAGAGCTATGAAAACTTTCAAAAACAAGATCTTTTTCCAATAAAATTACAGATTCTACTGGAAAAATTAATTCTATACCAATAAACCAGTTCTTTCTTTTATGGTTGGTTCGGAATTTACTTTTTCCAATCCATTGAATTGTTCCAACCCATTTATCGAAAAACTTTTTATATTATCTCCCTCTATTGCTAACAATACAGATTTAAAAGTATTGGAAATATTTCCTGGAACTATATCTAATATTTCAGCTTTTATTGGGAACTGTTCTGCCTCTTTTAATATTAAAGGAAGCAAATTAGAAACTACCCAGCAACATTCGTCAGGGTCACGACCAGAAGTAATCTGTAACCAGTATCTCATCTTTTATTTCTCGTCTTATAAGTAATAAGGGGTTTTAAAACAGCAATTATTTCAACTAATTCTGCATCAATCAAGTCCTGAACAACCCGATCAATATTTTTATATGCCTGGGGTGCTTCTTCATACAATAAATTTTTATCTTCACAAATCACATAGCTTCCTAAATCAGTTTTTTTTAAATCTTCAGGAAGAAATTTTGATTCCAGTTTTGCTTTAGTGCTTCCACGTCCCCATTTTCTACCTGCACCATGAGCAAGAGAGAAAGCATTTTCCCTTTGTTCTCCTTTGGGCATTACAAGATAACTATAACTACCTCTTGAGCCCGGTATAACAACTGGCCCTTCATTACTGGGGGCAGCCCCTTTCCGATGTAACCAGCATGAACATCCCTGGTAATCTATTGATGATACACTATTATGGCAAATATCAGTAATAAATTTCCCTTCACTACCAATTGCTGATAAAAACCTATAAGAAATTAGTTTTCTGTTAGTTTTTGCCCAGTTAATAGCAAAATTATGCTTTGTCAAATACTCCTCAGCCTCTGAAGTATTTTCAGGCAACCCATCAGCTTTAAAACGCTCAATATGTTCTCTTAATATTGATTCTCCTAGTCCTCTTGAGCCACTATGTACTAGTAAAAAAAGCTTATCCTTTTCAATACTCATATTAGAAAAAATATCTTTATCTTTAATTTCATGAACTACCTGTAATTCGGCAAAATGGTTGCCTCCACCTATTGTTCCAAGCGAAGAATCAAATTTTGTTGAAACAATGGAATTTTCTTCAAGGTATTGTTTTAAATCTCCATTCCAGCACGATTCCAGGTTTTCCAACCTGTTAACCCAGCGTTCCAGTTTCAGCTTTTTTGAATTAAGATCGGTTTGCCATAAACCCATCCCACAACCAATATCATTGCTTACCAGATAAGGATAAAGGTATTTTTTACTAATAAAAGCAGCACCAATTGGATGGCCTTTTCCTGGATGAAGATCAGGCATACCAACAACTTTTACCATTCCAGCCACTTCGACAAATTAATCATTTAAAAAATTCGCAAGGCTAAAACAAGCCTTTTAAATTACTTTAAAATACTATATTTTTATTTAATTTATAAATTAAAAAATTCTGAGTTGTGAATAACTATTTTTTAATAAGATTCATTATTCTTTTAATTTCTTAAATTTTTGCTTTTAATAATTATATCAATCATGATTTATTTAATGTCCGTAAGGGCAAAACAAATTTAATCAAAGATTCATAATTTATTGTCTGGTATACAGAGCTTATCTTCAAACAAACTGTAAAGCTTTGATATTTTATGACATATAAGCAATAATATATTTACTTTAACGAATTCAGTAATAAAGCTACAGAATACAATTAACAAAAAGTGAAATTAAAAGAGGTATGTTTTTGAGGAAAGGGAGATTTAATGAATTTTAAAGCTCAAAATTTCCGTTAGTCCAACAAAAAAACAGTTAACCCAGAGTCCTCTTTAAAGTTACAGCTTAGCAACTACAGAGTCGATACGAGCTGCAACTCAGGGATAATGAGCATGACAAATAATAGCTTAATAGGATACTGCCAGTAGCAGTTACCATATTAGCTTTTACTCTTACATTGTCATCTTGTCTTTTCATTTTCCTAAACCTGAAATAATAATATTTTTACATAACCATTTGGGTTGGTCATATAATTACTTATTATACTACCTGATTATTCAACTTATGCAAAAGGTTATTTTAGATTATATAAAACTAATTATAGCTATTTTAGACATTTTTTAGTCAAAATATAAACCAGGGTATTAATTACTATAAAATAATAATTTATTATTTTTGACTAAATAAACACAAAAAATCTATATTTTTACAATTTTATAAAATTATCAAAAACTCTAAATTTTCTAACCACGAGTTTTATGGGGAATTTAGCTCCTTAAATACTCAAAATGCAACACAACTAAGGTGCACGTTTACCTTAGTTTTTAACCTAATTTTCAGGCTGAAAAGATTTTAATTCCTTATATCAGAAAGTATTATTTACAATGCAAGGAAATTTAGTCCGCCCTCAATCGCCGCAACCTGAGCATCAATACAAATTTCCGGGGTTGCCTTCGGGCTGTCAGGATAAACTTCAGTTGTTGCAGTATACTCAGCATCAGAAAAACCGGCACAAAGACTGAGTTTCCTGAGTGGATAATTAATCACACCTTCCTGCTCAAGAGGCTCACCAATAATTCGCCCCTTTTCATCAGGAGGAGCAATATGAGTAACATGCCTTACAGAGTCGATGACTGATTTTAAAAATTCCGGCTGATAATTTTCCGTGTCCCCGACTACATAAAATCCGTCGGGAATTTCCGAAAATTCCTGCTCGATTCCATCTCTCGCAGCAAGTGCCGAGCGGAAGATCGTATTGTCGGTATCGGTAGTCTCATGTAAATCGAAATGAACAAATGGCTTTACGTTGTGGGCATCCATAGCCTGCAAAAATAGTCTGCACTCCTCAGAAGTACTGTCTTTGATAAACGAGCGGTTAGGATCTATGGCCTGAGGATTCCAGCGATGAATAATTTCGTAGGCCCAGGGACTAATACACGAAACACACACAATATTAAACCTGTCGAGATACGATTGGGCACTTCTTTCGAGAAAGGCAATTGCCCCGTAAATGCCGCTGGTCTCGTAGCCATGTACGCCCCCGGTAATCAAAACAGTTTTATTAACAGAATCGGGGTTCTTCGATTTAATAATGAAGAGAGGATACAATTCCGGATTCTGCGAAAGTGCGCCATACTGTTCGACATCAAAGTTGTTTTTCAGGCTCCGGACTTTTGCAACAACCTCATCCAGATACGATCGCTGAATCTTCTGCTGACTGAACCAATTTTGCTTATCTGTTTCCTTCCATTTCATCTTTCACCCCTAATCGGTTAAATATTAATATTCTATTTTATACCCGGTCGAAGGGTTAATAACAGGGGTCCCTTTAGGGAAAATAGACTTATGACTAACAAATCATGACCTTTCAGAGCTCCCTATTGTAATACTTTACTGCCTGGCCAAATAATCATCCAATTTGTCGAAAGATCCTGTCCAACCTTGGGTCATGCCACCTTTTGCATTGATAAATGTTTCAAGTTCTTCTTTTGAAGTAGAGCTATAACATTGCCAGGTAACAGTCACCCTGGTACTATCCGGTCCCTCTTCTGATAACTTAACTTTTGTCAGCATTGTTTCAGGCCATGTTGGAGCCATGGGGTGCCTTGATATATTTTCATTTTCATCGCAAAACTGTTGTGTGTACAGGAGATGATCCGGTTTCTCAATTTCTAAATAGCTTGCCCGCCCGTACATTTTCGTTTTTCCATCAGTCATTAAATACAAAGTACTTCCCCCAGCCTTGATATCTGCTCTTATGAATTCCATCTTAAATCCGGTAGGTGCCAGCCACTGAGAAAAGTGCTCGGGATTGGTCCACATTTCAAACATTACGTCCAGAGGAGCATTGAAGGTTCGATTAATAACAAACTCATCTTTGCCTGAGGATTCTTTTTCCAGGTATTCAGCCAGTCGATCCCATGTTGATTCACCACCCGCTTTTTTAATAAACTTTCTTGTTTCTTCGGCTGCTTCCGGTGTTGGCAGAGCCATGCTCATTTCCATTTTGGTTTTGCCTTTTAGGTCCGTAAAAAGTACAGTCACTCTGAATAGTGGCTCTCTTTCATCGTTTCCGCTGTGATCGTAAACCATGCGGGAGTATTTTTCGATTTCCAGATACTTTGCTTTATTAGGATAGTCAGTGCCATCAGGACCGTGCATGGTGTAATGCCAAATTCCACCAGGTTTAAAATCTTTGCTGTGTGTAGTGATCGTAAATCCACGTGGCCCCCACCATTTTGCAGCTTGGTCAGGATCCGTCCAGGCTTCCCATACCGTTTTAACCGGAGCATCATAAATACGGGTGAGTTTAATTTCATTGGTTTTATTTAGTGTTTTCATTTTTCTTTCCTTTCTTTTCCTTAGTCACAATTTTTAAATATTCATCAAGACGATCAAAACTTTCTTCCCAAAACTGCCGGTATTGATCCATCCATTTAGCTACATCTTTAAATTTTTCACCATTGAGCTTACAAGGCCTCCACTGAGCTTCGCGGGTTTTTGTAATTAATCCCGCTTTCTCCAAAACTTTAAGATGTTTAGTAATTGCCGGAAGACTCATATCCTTCAAAAAAGGTTTTGCCAAATCAGAAACATTGGCTTCACCCAGAGAAAGACGCTCCAGCATTGCCCTCCTTGTTGGATCTGCGAGAGCAGAGAATGTTTGACTTAATTTATCTTCCATATTTTACCAATCAGTTAATTAACTAATTAGTTAATTATAAATCATAATTTAAAATCGGTCAAATGAAATT
>CAYRDV010000218.1:0-10370 GCA_964422885.1 uncultured Candidatus Sericytochromatia bacterium | reverse complement strand
ATCCTTTTTTGGCTTTCTTAATTCCCTTATGATAAAAATAATCGCTAAAATTATTAACAAGATAGAAAAAGCACTTAAAATAACTATTTTTTTACTAATTACAGTAATTTTTTCCAAAGGTTTAATATCATCTATTTCTTTATTTTTATCTTCAGATTTAAGCGATGATTTTACTTCAATAAAAATTTTTGATGTTTTTACAGTACCACTTTTTCCATACATATTTTGCATATTTAAAGGAACATTATATTTAATTTCAACTGGCTGAATAATATATGAACCCGTATCATTTACCTGTAATTTATAAATTATTTTTTCTAGATAACTATTATCTATTAATTCAGGTTTTTTTATTTCTTTTTGTAAAATAGTGAAGTCTGATAAATAAAAATTCAAATCAGGTAAATCTGTTTTTATTCCTTTATCACTATTTATAATAAGCTCATAAGTAATTGTATCTCCTATAGTAACATCTGTTTTATCTACTTTATGAGAAGCAGTTATTGGACTAGAAATTTTATTAAATTCATTTGCAGATGTGATAAAGCAAAGAATAAAAATTAAAAATAAAAGTTTAAAGAAAATTATTTTTTTCATGCTAAAAATCTAGAACAGTTAATCCTTTTTCCTAAATTACTTTAAAAAATTATTTGCTTAAATAATAAACCAATTTATCAAAAAATGGAGGCCCTAAAATTAATAATCCTACAACAGCAGCAGAAATAGCTGAGACTAATACAGCTGCTGCAGCAACATCTTTGGCAATTTTCGCCAGAGGGTGCCTTTGTCTGCTATAAAGATCTATTGTACTTTCTACAGCAGTATTAAACATCTCAGCAACAACAACCATTGAGGCAACAATAACAAGTAGAGCCAGCTCACCAGTTGATATATTGAGATATATGCCTGAGATGAAAACCATAAAACCCACTGCTACATGTAAACGCATATTTCTTTGGGTTTTAAGAGTATATCCAATCCCTGAAAGAGCATATTTAAAACTATCAAAAAGATTTTTGGCTCTGATCCTTGGCATTTAGAATTCAAGTTCCTTAAGCAACTTTTTTTGGAGGGTAAACATTTCTTCTTCCTGTTCCGCTGTTTGATGATCAAAACCAAGCAAATGAAGAAGTCCGTGAATCGTGAGAAATGCTACTTCTCTTTCAAAAGAATGACCATATTCTTCCGCCTGTTCTTTTGCTTTCTCAATAGAAACAATGATATCCCCCAATACTTTTATCGGCAAATTAAAACTATTATCAAAAGGAAAAGAGAGAACATCGGTTGATTTATCAATAGCTCTGTAAGTTTTATTTAAATTACGTATTTCCTGATTATTTACAAAAGAAATACTTATTTCAATATTTTCAGAAAGTTCAAGAATATTACAGACTTTATTAACAAAACCATGCCAAAAATCTATATCAAGTTCAATATTTTGTTTATTATTTAAATATATTTCCATGCTGTGATTTATTTCTACCAAGATCTTTTAATATTTTTTCTTCAGATGGATATTCTATTCGTGAGTGATAAAGGCTTTGCAAAATTCTTAAAAATTCTGTGCTTATTCTTTCAAGGTCAACAAGAGTAAGTGGAGACTCAGCTAGCTGTCCATCATCGATTCGGGCTTTAATAATTTTATTTATAGTTTTTTGGATTTGTTCAACTGTTGGCTTTGATATAGCCCTCACTGCCGCTTCTGTTGCATCAGCAAGCATAAGAATAGCCGTTTCTTTAGTTCTTGGTTTGGGGCCAGGATACCTAAAGTGAGACTCAATTACATCTTCAGGATTTTCACTTTGCTTTGCCTGATGATAAAAATAGGCAATGAGAGAAGTACCATGATGCATAGGAATAAAATCTCTGATAATACTTGGCAGTTTATATTCATTTGCCAGTTCAATTCCTTCCTTAACATGGGCTGTAATAACAAGAGCACTTAAGCGTGGTGAGATTTTGCTATGCTGGTTTTCAATTCCTAACTGGTTTTCAATAAAAAAGTAGGGCCTGACCATTTTTCCAATATCATGATACATAGCACCAACCCTTGTTAATAAAGGATCCGCATTTATTGCTTCAGCAGCTGCTTCGGCAAGATTCCCAACTACCAGGCTATGTTGATAAGTACCAGGAGCTTTCATCATTAGCTGACGGAGAAGAGGTTGATTAGGATTTGCCAGCTCAAAAAGCTTAAATGATGTTACCAGGCCAAAAAGTGATTCTAAATATGAAAGTGAGCCAATAGCAGTTATAGCACAAAAAATACCGGTTGCAGAACCCCAGCCAACTTCATGAAGTAAAGTACCAAATTCTTTATTATTCATAATCAGTTTAAGGGAAATAATAACCATCAGATTAACTCCGCTAACAAGTAGCCCTGCTTTCGCCAAATCAGTCCTTTGCTGAATTTTGGTAAGTGAAAAAATACTGATTATACCAGCAAATAAATTAACTGAAAGAACCGTTGAGTCTGTTGTATTGAGGATATAAGTAGAAATAGTAACGGCAATTGTTAAAATTAAAGAAATTTGAAAGTTAGTAAATATTCTTAACAACATCGCAAAAGCTGGTAAAAATGAAAAATAAGGTGAGACAGTAAAACTTAATTCATTTGCCAAAATCGTAAATACTGTTAAAAAGGATAAAAGAATCAAATGCCTGATACTGGAAAGATACGAACTCCAAAACCTTTTTAGAAATAAGGTAAAAAGACTTAAAACAGAAAATAAATAAATTGCCAATCCTAAGTATGGCAAACCACCTGCCCTAAAATATTTGGATGACTCACCGGGAATTAAGGCATAAATCATGAAAAGGGAAATAAAAGTAATCAGAAAGATTAGACTTTTATGAATTAAAGGAGAGGTTAAAAGGCCTTTTTTATGAGGTTTAGTTGGTTCAAGACCTTTAATGCTTTCCAATAATTGATTTTCATTATCAACTATTGTCATAGATTTATTACCTTTAGAATAATTCTATTTCCTTTTTTCTTTATTCTCTTTATTATATTTTTCGTAAGCTTCAATAATCTTCTGTACCAAATCGTGCCTTACGACATCATGCTTCGAGAAATGAATAAATTTTATATCATTTATATTTTTTAGAATTCGCTCTATTTCTATTAAACCTGATTTTCGGGAGCGTGGAAGATCAATCTGAGTTAAATCTCCTGTAATTACAGCCTTAGAGCCCTCCCCTAATCTTGTCAGAAACATTTTTAGTTGTTCCGGTG
This sequence comes from uncultured Candidatus Sericytochromatia bacterium, assembly GCA_964422885.1. Taxonomy (GTDB): domain Bacteria; phylum Cyanobacteriota; class Sericytochromatia; order UBA7694; family JACMQJ01; genus CAYRDV01. The sequence goes on along the minus strand of CAYRDV010000218.1, from coordinate 7,135 downwards.
AGGTGTTTTGAGCCTCATCCAGGATTATAAATGAATCATTTAATGTTCTCCCCCTCATATATGCCAGGGGTGCTATTTCAATTATATTCCTTTCCATGTATTTTTGGTACTTTTCAAAATCCAACATTTCATTAAGTGCATCATATAATGGTCGAAAATATGGATTTACTTTAGCTTGAACATCTCCTGGCAAAAAGCCTAAATTTTCACCAGCTTCAACAACAGGCCTGGTGAGAATTATTCTTCCAACACTTTTTTCCCGCAGAGCAATAATTGCCAGTGCAACTGCAAGATAAGTTTTCCCAGTACCAGCAGGGCCGATGCCAAAAACAAGATCATTATCTTCAATAGCTTTAACATATTCTTTTTGTTTTACTGTTTTGGGAAAAATTGTTTTTCCCCTTACAGTAGTAAGAATAACTTCAGAGAAAATAGATTTTAAATTAGTGTCTGGGTTTTCTTTTAAAGAATACAAAGCATATTTTATTTTTCTTGGGTTAATTGATTGATTTCCAGTCCACATAAAAGACAGTTGCTCTATTAACTTTTTTGATAGCTGAACCTGATCCGGTTCACCCTTTACAATAAGCTCATTTCCTCTGACTACTGTTGTTACGTTTAACTCTTCTTCTATAATTTTTAGATTCTCTTCATTTGGTCCTGCTAACAAAACAGCACTCTGACCACTTGGGAGTAAAATATGTTCTTCAATCATTAATTTTTCTATTATATATTCCTTATTATAAATTTTAATATTCTCTGTTCAGGGGCTTTCTGTCTCTAGCTAAAGCAAATTCTTTCAGGTATACATTATTATTTATAAGTTTTTTATTTTTACTTTTAACGTAATATTATATTATACAAAATCTTTTGAGTTAGGTTAGTTTCATTAATAAGACATTAAGAATTATTTAATTAATAGTTTTATGGGCTCTAAATGCTATTGGCATATAACTTTTAATGTGTTAAATTATAAGTTGCATTATTTAGTAACTAATGTAAAACTGGCAGAGTGATGGAATATGTTTTTCAGGCCCAAAAGCTCTCTGTCAGGATAAAAATTTTACTTTTATCCAATCGGGTAATTTTATAAGTAAAATCGCATATGTTCTGGTTGTCTAAGTAATTACAATAAGTAATTCACCTGACATAGCGGCCTGGTATAGTAATAAAAAAGGAGAAAATTATGTACGCGATAATTAAGACCGGAGGGAAACAATACAAAGTTGAAGAAGGCAGATGGGTTGATGTTGAACTGCTCCCTCAAAATGAAGGTGAGGCTGTCGAATTCACAGAAGTTCTGTTAGTTGCAGATGGAGAAAATACCAAAATTGGCTCACCATTAGTACCAAACTCAAAAGTTAGCGGCAAAGTTGTAAAACATGACAGAGGGCCAAAGATTCTTGTTTATAAAATGAGACCTAAAAAGCATTACAGAAGAAAAAATGGCCACAGGCAATACTTTACCAGAGTTATGGTAGAAAAAATCGAAGCGTAAATTTAGAAATTACTTGTAAGGAGATAAAAAATGGCTCATAAAAAAGGTGTGGGAAGTACCCGCAATGGAAGAGACAGTCAGGCAAAAAGACTTGGTATAAAAAGATATGGCGGAGAAGTAGTTAATGCCGGAAGTATTATTGTCCGTCAAAGAGGGACAAAACTTCATGCAGGAGTAAATGTAGGTATCGGAAGAGATTATACCTTATATGCTCTTATTGATGGAAAAGTAACTTTTGAACGTTTGGGGCACGCCAGAAAAAAAGTTAGTGTTTATGCTGTAGAAGCAGCAGCGCAAGCTTAAAATTAAGTACAAAAAATCCTAGCAAAATATGCTAGGATTTTTTTATGCAATTATTTAGTTATAGCAAATTGAATAGAAAAATAATTATGAATTCAAAAAAAATAGGTTTTATTCTTACAGAAATCGTATTATTTATTTCATTTTTTTCTTTTTCAGGTTTTGGAAAAGCTAAAGTTAGTGACCAAGATAATATTTCAATTAACTCCTCCTCTGTGGCAAAAATTTTTCAAAATCCAGGTATATCAAATTCTAATTCGTCTATTAATATAATTTCATTAAAAACAGGTTCTCCTATCTATCAGTTTAATATAACCAAACCACTTTTACCTGCTTCAAATCTAAAACTGATAACTTCAGCAGCATCTTTGGCTTTACTTAAACCTGAGCATAAATTTAAAACAGTAATTTATGGTGATGCATTTGTAACAGGAGGAAAATTAAACGGAAACCTTTATTTAAAAGGTTATGGAGATCCGGATCTTACTACTGAAAGGCTATGGCGAATGGTAAGAAAGCTAAAAAATACTGGAATAAAAGAAATAACCGGAGATTTGATTGCTGATGAATCATTTTTTGATTCAAAAGAAATTGGCGAAGGTTGGAAAACACAGAGATATGGAGATTCGGCCTATAGTGCCAGAATAAGTGCTCTTTCAATAAACAGAAATACCGTAGATGTTTGGCTTAGATCAGGAGATAAAATAGGAAGTAAAGCAATTGTAACTCTTGACCCAGAAAATGAGTTTTTTGAAGTAAATAATCAGACAGTAACCGGAGGAGGTTATTCAAACCTGATAATATCAAGAGCACCAAGTAATGAAGGTAAAAATAAGTTATTTATTAAAGGTGGGGTTCCTTTTGGCTCTCATTCTGAAGTAAATAAAATTAACCTGGATAATCCTGCATTATATACAGGGTATGTTCTTGCACAGATATTAAAAAATGAAGGTATTGCAATCCGTGGTCAAGTGAAAAAAGGTATAACTCCTGGCTCAGTCGTTGAGCTATTTAGCAGCAATTCAAGGACTTTATCAGCAATTATTTATGATTTTAATAAACATAGTGTTAATTTAATCGGAGAAATTCTTCTAAAATATTTAGGGGCAACTTTTCGAAATATTCCAGGCTCGTCTCAAAAAGGCTCTGATGTGATAAAAAAAGATTTTTTGGAAAAATTAGTAAAAGCTGACACGGCTAATTTTAATATGGTCGATGGTTCTGGTTTATCTCCGTTAAATAAAATAACTACGGACCATTTTGTAAAAGTACTGAAATATATGTATGAAAATTTTAGCCTCCAAAGCGATTATCTGGCTTCATTACCAGTATCGGGAGCAGATGGTACTTTAAAGAGAAGAACAAAACATACTTCTGGTGAAAGAAAATTTAGAGCCAAAACAGGATTTATTAATGGGGTTTCATGTTTATCAGGCTATACTGTAAGCAAAGATGGAGAACCAATTGCTTTTTCTATTATGATGAATAATTTTAATAATTTTGGAGCAGCATTATCTATTCAAGACAATATTTGTACTTATTTGGCAAATAACAGGCTTGGAAAATAGTTAAACATTTTATAGATATTATAATAAAATATCTGTTCTATACTTTGTATTTGGTATAAGTTAATCTTAATGTTAGTATGATAATTATGATAAAGTCATTAGCAGGAAACAGTTTTAATGAATGAAACTTCCGATTTCTTGTGCTTTTCAGGGAAGTCAGGAGATAACTTTGTAATACCAAGCATTATTCAGTTCCTATCTCTTCTGAATAAAAGTGGTAAATTAACTTTTCAACTGGCAGATGAAGCATCTGCTTCAATGTACATGTATGAAGGAAATTTAACCCATACAGAATTAAATAAGCTTGGTGGTGTTGATGTTATTTCTCATATGTTTTGCTGGGGATATGGGCACGGAAATTTTGAATTTAGAAGTGATTATATAGGCGAAAAAATTCTCTATAAATCCCTGGGTAAGCTTGTGCCACAACAAATCCTGATGCGTGTTATGCAAAGGAATGATGAATGCCCTTTCAAAAAAGATATTCACAGTAAATTTTCCAGCATTATTACTCCTGTTTCTCTGAATGTTTATAATGTTACCTATGAGGATCGGAATGATCCGGTAAAAAATAAAATGATTCAAAAGCTAGAGCAGAGTGAATATGTGACATTATCAGATTTGATAACAGATGTATATGCAGGTGAAATGGATTCATGTAAAGCGTTTCATGAGCTATTAAAATCTGAGGTAATTATTAACTCTGAAAATTGGGACGAGCCCTTACCTCAAAAACATCTCCTTGATGTGATGAATATTATTTCTAAATATACTGATCAGTCTATTGCCTTAAAATTTCTTGCTGACAAAAAATCGTCTCTGGGTCTAACCGGAGATGATTCTATAACCATCAGGAAACTAAAAAAATTAAGCATTGTTGCCAAGGACGAATTTACCAAGCTTTTACCACAAGCTGAAAGTAGATGGAAAGAATTAAGTGATGCAATAAATAGTTATGTAGATAAACTTGATTTTAAGGAGGGAACATGAGAAAAGTTGTTTCTCATTCAGATGTTTTAAACGGAAAACCACATCTTGTTGGTACTCATATTACTATTTCTTCTATAATGAATAAGCTGGCAAAAGGCTTTTCAATAAAACAAATTTCACATCAGCTGCCGCAGATTAGTGAGGAAGATGTTGTGTCAGCGATCAAATTTGCTGAAGACGCTGTGTCAAAACCTTTCGAAAATAACTAGCAAGTTGTTATAATAAATTTACTATAAAATAATTACGTTTAAAATCTTTATATAGGAGGTATTTATGTCAGAAGTTGGTTTAGGAAGTCCGGTTGGTGCAAATCCATATATAAATGACACTGAGCAGGTAAAAAAAGCTGAACCCAAAGCTGATAAACCAAATATAGTTGTAAGGGCAGCCAAAAGTAATGCTTCCGGTGTTATTCTTACTACTGCTGCCGGTTCAGCTACAGCCCTTTTAATGGCTAATGCCTTAAGTGTAACCCCTGTATCTGTTAAGCCTATAGTGTGGGGAGCAATTGCTGGTTTGGCAGTGGCTGGTGCCTGGACTTCATGGGCTTCTAAGTAATAATGGCTGACAATATTGAAAACCTGCTTAAATTATACAAAGAGCAGGTTAGTACTTTCACAGAAGAACAGTTAGGTGATATTTCCACTTTTTTTAGCATTTATTATACTAAAAAATTTTCAATTTCCAAAGAAGAAGCCTTTACAGTTCTTTTGGATGAAGGGTTACCAAAAATGCTCAGCGAGCTTGAACCCAATACAAAATTAGAAATAAAAAAGAAATTACTTTCTTTATAGGATTACATAGAAAAGTGACAAATGAAGAACTGATTAAAGAGTTAAAACATAATATTCATAATCTTAGCAAGGAATCCTTATCTGAAATTATTGAACTTGCGGGTCAGGTATATTTTAAAAATCAGCAGTTTGCTTCAAAAAAAGAAATAGTAGAGCAAGCTGTTTATGATTTTATTAACGAACTTTCAGGTCGGGATAAAGAGTCAATTCAAAAAGCAAAAAGAAAGATTATGGAGTTAATACCGTAAGGGGGCCGTGTAGGGACAGAACAGTGTTCTGTCCCTACACTACACAATTATTAACTCCTTCTGATCATGTAGTCCATTTATTTTATACCTGTTAATATCTTCAAGAATTAACTGGCTATGTTCAATTGACTGATGAATAGAGTCCATATAATCTGTAAGTAACTGCTTATTATTTTCGATAGTTCGGTTTATATCTTCTATAGAAAGAGCAACATTTTTTATCAGATTAACTTCTTCATTAAAAACTTGTTTCACCGTATTTATCTGAGTTTTAATATTTTCCCATGAAATACTGAATTGGCCATAACTATTGGTTTGGCCGTGAATTGATTGTTGTATCTGTTCCATCATTATTTTTACATGCCCAAGGCCATCGACTATATGTTTTACACCAACAGTCTGCTCTTTAATTGAACGGCTAACCTGAAGAACCTGCTGGTTCATTTGCTTTGTCGATTCTGCGACAATATCTGCAACTCCTGACTGATCTATAGAACTTTTTGCTATTTTATCAACTAATTGTGCTGTATATTCAAATCCATCCAAAACCTGAGTTATTTTTACACCAGCCTGTTGTGCCAGATCTGTCGCAACTTCAGCACTTTCGGCACCTCCTTTTACAACATTAACAGCATCTACGGCTTCTTCCTGTATTCCCTTAATTAATGCCCCAATTTCTTTCGTTGCCAAACTGGATCTCTCAGCAAGTTTTCTTACTTCATCTGCAACTACTGCAAACCCTCTGCCATGTTCCCCTGCCCTGGCAGCTTCTATTGCAGCATTTAGAGCCAAAAGATTTGTCTGATCTGCAATTTCTCTGATTACATTGACAATTTCACCAATTCTTTGGGTATTTTTTCCCAGATTTTCAATTACATGTGCCGTTTGTAATACAATTTCTCTAAGAGAGGTAATTCCCTTTACTGTTTCCTGAACAGATTTATTTCCATCCTGTGCGGCCAGTTTCATCTGTTGTGCAACATCAGCTGTTTCCTGGGCATCAGATACAGATTGTTTAGCATTTGCAGAAAGCTCAAGCATCGCAGCAGATGTTTCTTCCGTAGAAGACAAAAGGTTTTGGGAGCTTTGATTAACACTTTCTATTGAGGATGCAGTTTCCTCAACAATTGCTGAAACTTCATCAACTGCATCGGTTAAAGCTTCAACACTTTCTGAGATCTGAATAGAACAGGCTGACATTTCTTCAGTTGCTGACGCTGATTCTTCAAACATAAACTCTAAATTAATGCTTTTTTCATTTGAATTTTGAATTAATGATTTAAATTCCTCCATCATTTGAATTACTTCAGAACTGAATTCTTTTTGAGAATTATTAATCTGGTCAAGCTCTACAAGCATTTCTTTATATTTTATTAAGTCTTCACTGGTAGAAGCATTATGTTCTCTCATACTCCAAATAATTTTTGTAATACTTTTAGCCATATTATTTAAAAGGAAAGCAAATTTTCCTTTTGAAATATCAATCTCATGACTTAGTTCCCCTTCAGCGAGTATTGAGGTAATTTTTTCAGCATATTCAAGCTTTTGTTGATAAAATATCTGTAGATTATTTATATAATTAATTATAAATAATGTTAAAAGAGTAAAAAGAGCTAAGATAATTACAAAAAAAGAAATAATACTATTATTTGAAAAATCAGCGAAGGAATATCCTAGAATAGTAATAAATATTGCTGTTAAAATACCATAAAACATAAAATTTTTTATTAAATTGAG
>CAYRDV010000217.1:0-10371 GCA_964422885.1 uncultured Candidatus Sericytochromatia bacterium | reverse complement strand
TAGGGAGACTGCTCCCGCCAAGCCCTGATCAAATGACCCCATTTTAATCCTCCTAAAATTTAAAATATGACTTTTTGGTTAATAACTTTTTAACAAAAAAGAAATCTTGTTTTAAAATAGTCCTTGGTACCTTAATAAATACCTTGCACATTTAACAAAAGTATTAAAAAAGATTTTATAATAATCATATAAAAAATCTTAATTATTATCAATAGTTTTAATATAACAAAACTGTTTTTTAAAAGAAAATAAATAAAACTATACAAAAAAAATATTTATTTAATAAACTAAAAAATTATTTTGGGGGAAAATTGTTAAAGCAATTATTTATCTCATCCAGGGATTATACCTTTCCAGGGTATTATAAACCATTGGTTTTGGGGTTGTATCATTAAAATTATCCATTACTGGCCCTGCCATATCACTTACAGTCGCTACAATAGCAGCAGGTGGGAAAAAGAATTGGGCAATCTTGGCTACAAAACCAATACTTGATACCATACTGCCAAAATCTTTAAAAAATTGCTTTGTTTTTGAAATTGGTTCAGCAAAGCGGCTGGAAGTATAAGTGCTGGTTCTATGAAATGTATCAGATGGTAATCCTGGAGTAGAAGCACTCATTATTACTCTGTTTTGGGAAGCAATCATACCTACAGTATTCATGGCATACATATTGGAGAATGCCTGAGCTGCATTATAACTGTAACTATAATCCTGTGGTCCCATAACTTTATTCAATAATCATAAAAATAAAACACGTTAATTTAATATATTGAATTAAATTTAAAACTTGCATAGATTAAACCAATTTTAAATGAAGGTTACTCTCTATTTAACTGTAGATTAATATTTTTCTTAAAGGGGATTTATTTTAGCCCTTAAGTCTTATTGCATTTTTCGCCAGAGCTAACTCTCAGGGCTGCAATTACAGGTTAGGAGACTATCTCTTTTCAAAAGAGAAGATGTTCGTTTTTTACTAAATAAAAAGTTTTTTTATAAATTTTTGTAAGTAAGACTCTTTTTTTCTTAATTTTATATTAAACTTTATGCAAATAATATTGACCCTATATAGCCATAAGTGGTATTTATAGAGAGTCACATAATGAGTTGATAATTTTTTAAATAGTTTTTTTAAAAAAAGTGGAAATCTTTTTAGGGTAATTCTTAGAAAATTAAGGTAATTAATATGGCAAATGAAGAAATAAAATTTAGAAGGGATGCTAACGTAGATCCAAATGAAATATCTCGCCGTAAGGTCTTAGGCTTTATTGGCTGGGGAACATTCTGGACAACCATTGCTGCTTCTCTTGCCGGAACAGGAAGATTTTTTATCCCTATGGTTATATATGAACCATCTCCTATTTTCAAAGCAGGTTTTCCCAGAGATTATTTACCAGGTGTTTCCACAAAATATCTATCCGGACAACAAACATGGATAATTAATGATGGTGGCATTATGTATGCTCTAATTGCTATTTGTACCCACCTTGGCTGTACCCCTGACTGGCTTTTAAACGAAAATAAATTCAAATGCAACTGCCATGGTAGCGGTTATTATGTTTCAGGGGTAAATTTTGAAGGCCCAACCCCAAGAGCAATGGAAAGAGCAAAAATCTACGTTGGCGATGATGGTGAAATAGTTATTGACAAGAGTAAGAAGTTTATATATGAAAAGGGCGAATGGGAAAATCCTGAAGCCTTCATTAAAGCATAATAAAATTAGTTAATTTAGAAATAAAAGGGAGAAAGTTAATTTATGGGTAGTAAACTCCAGGACTTTTTAGAAACAAAAGTTTACCCCAGCCAGATATGGCAATCTATTTTCAGACATGGTAAACCAATTAATGACAGAAATAGATCTCTGGCTGTTCTTAGTAATGTATTCTTACATTTACACCCAATACGTTTGCCCAGATATGCGACAAAGTATACATATACGTGGGGAATGGGTGGACTAAGCTTTTTGCTCTTTATGGTAGAAACAGTCACAGGTATTCTGTTAATGTTTTATTACCACCCTACAGCTTCAATGGCATACAATGATATCAAATCACTTGAGTTTGATGTTCCATTTGGGATGATTTTGCGAAATATGCATCGCTGGGGAGCACATGCCATGGTTCTTACGGTTTGGTTTCATATGTTTCGGGTATTTATGACGGGTTCGTATAAGAAGCCGAGAGAATTTAACTGGGGTATCGGAGTTATGTTACTAACAATAACTCTGTTTCTTAGCTTTACAGGTTATCTCTTACCATGGGATCAACTTGCAATGTGGGCAATAACTGTAGGAACCAACATGGCAAGAGCTGTTCCTCTGATGGGACATGAAGGCCCATTTTCCAATCTTCTCGGAATGAGAATTGATAATGACGTAAGATTTGCCCTTTTAGGCGGAACTGTGGTAGGTGGACCAACTTTGCTCAGGTTTTATGTACTACATTGTATAGCTGTTCCATTTGTAATGTCATTTTTGCTTGCCGTCCATTTCTGGAGAATCAGAAAAGACGGTGGGATCTCTGGACCTCAGTCAGCAAGACTGGCAAATCTGAACAAAGTAACTCAGGTTAAGGCAGCTCAGGGAAAAAGCAAGGCTGATGCTCCAAAAGTTGATACTAAAAAAGCAGAATAAGAGTTTGAGGAAAGGTTATAGCAGATAATGTTTAATTTTCATAATTTTCTATTAATAGTTACAAAGCCTGATAATATACCAATCGTTATCTTAATGTTAATGGTTCTGGTGTATACATGGATTGCTTTCTATAAAGCATTCGCAAATGATAAAAGGTTACTTGAAGGTAAACCTGTATGGGAAGGAGAACCTTACAATCAGGAAAAGGTTCATACCTGGCCTCATCTTTTAAACATCGAGTTTATTGTTGCAATAATTTTTATGGCAGGTTTAACTCTTTGGTCAACATTTATCAATGCTCCTTTGGAAGATCCCGCGAATGCGGCTGTAACCCCAAACCCATCAAAAGCACCCTGGTATTTCCTGGGTTTACAGGAAATGCTTGTTTATTTTGATCCATGGATTGCCGGAGTTGTAATGCCAACTATAATCATTATCGGGTTGATCGCAATACCTTATATAGATGTAAACCCCAAAGGTAATGGATATTACTCATGGAAAGATAGAAAATTTGCGGTTAGTGTTTTTATGTTTGGCTGGATATTATGGATTATTCTGATAATTGAAGGAACGTTTCTCAGAGGCCCTGGTTGGAACTTCTTTATACCGGGACAATATTGGGATGTGCATAAAGTTGTTCCTCTGGTAAATATAAATTTTTCGGAATTACTAAATATAGACCCTACTACTTTTTGGATAGCCAGAGAGACACCAGCATTAATACTTTTGGGTATCTACTTTTGTATTATCCCACTAATAGTAGCCAAAATTTATAAAAAATTCTATGAAGATCTTGGCTTAATAAGATATACAGTTACAATTATGCTGGTTCTTTTATTAATGAGCTTGCCTATTAAGATGATTTTACGCATGACTTTAAATTTAAAGTATATATTAGTTACACCGTGGTTTAATATTTAACATTCGATGAAATAAAGTAAGGAATAAGATAATATGAGATTTAGAGTATTTGTTGTTTCCAGTGTGTTGCTATTTATAACAACTTTACTTGCCGTATGGATCGATTTTGATCGGGAATGGAAACACATTCAACGTGATTTTAACAAACTAGAATATAATAAAACTCAGGTAGAGCTTGATAATCTTAAAAATTCGATGGAAACTGATCCTGAATTTAAAAAATTGGTTGAATCCTTAAAAGCTGCTGAAGAGAAGGTAAGTTCTCCCGATGTACAAACAAAGCAAAACGAGTTAAACCAACAGATAGCAAAGTTAAAATATGATGTTTATAAAGCGGAAAGAGATGCAAAATTTACAAAAAGTAGATTAGACGCTCAGGAATACGTAATAATAAAATTAAATAATGAACAACAAAATCCTGCGTCTGCGATTTCAACAAGAGATCAGATGTTGGAAATCTGGGGAAAACAAAAAGAATTTGCTGCAGGTATTAGAGACCAATATACAAAAGCACAGGACGAATTAAAAAGTTTAACTGCTGAATATAAAGATTTAAAAACAAAATTTGATGATAAAAATATCAAAGTTGATGTTCTGGAAAAGAAGATAGAAGCAATAAATAAAAGACCGATTGAAATACAACAGGTTATTTTACCCCAGCTTAACACCGTTGATCGTTGTATGACCTGTCATATGGCAATTAATAAAGATGGTTTTGAAGATAAAAAATACCCAAAAGTATTTCAGACACATCCAAATAAAGATCTTTATCTTACAAAACATAACATGAAAGATTTTGGCTGTATTTCCTGCCATCAGGGCCAGGGTCTGGCAACAAAGACCAGAGAGGCTCACGGCAGAATTGAGTTTTGGGAAAAGCCAATGTATGAAGGAAAACAGATAGAGGCATCATGTATAAAATGTCATAAAACAACTGATGATATTCCTGCTGATTTCTTTAATAAAGGAAAAGAGCTTGTAACTGCGTCAAATTGTTTTGCCTGTCATAAGCTTGAAGGACAACCAGTTGCAATGAAAAATGGGCCGCCTCTTTTGCAGGCTGCAAGTAAACTTAATCCTTCATGGATGGTAAACTGGGTAGAAAATCCAAGGCACTATTTGCCTAAGTCAAAAATGCCAACTTTCCCGTTTGGTAAAGAAGAAGCCACTGCAATTACAGCATATGTACTAAGTTCAAGTGATGCAAATTATGGACAAAAGAAAAATGTTACTGCTAACCCTGCTCTCATAAAAGATGGCGAAAAAGTATTTCAGGCAAAAGGCTGTGCTTCATGTCATGCGATAAATGGTGTTGGTGGAGCGGTTGGACCTGATCTTGGAAGAGTTGGCAGTAAAAATAATCCTACCTGGATGTTTAACTGGGTAAAAAACCCAAGATCATATCATTCTTCAACAGTGATGCCAAACCTTGGCTTATCTGATCAGGAAGCACTTGCTGTAGTTTCTTATCTACAAAACTTTAAGTGGGATAAGATGCCAGAACATCAGGTTGATTTAACTGATAAAAAACTTGCTGAAAAAGGTAAAGAGCTGATGAAAACTTATAGTTGTGCTTCATGCCATAATGTTCCTGGCCTTGAAGCGGCTCAGAACTGCCCTGATTTGACTTCAGAAGCCGAAAAGGATATCCATAAATTTGATTTCGGTTATGCGCATATAGATCCTGAGAGAGGTGTTTACCATACAAAAGAATCATATGTTTATAATAAAATCAGAACTCCCTGGGTTTATAATGATTTTGTAAAGGGAAGAATGCCCCGGTTTTGGTTTACTGATGAACAAGCGAGTGCTGTTTACACTTATATTATGGGTGTAACCAGAAAAACTGAAGATATACCTTACAAATATATCTATAAACCAAAAGATTCAGAAGAAAGTAATGAAGAAGTTAAACCCCAGGGGTTAAGTAAATCCCATTAATCGTGGTAGTAAGGGCGTTATATATAACGTCCTTACAAAAGAGTTTTTCTATCCTCCTGCTAAAATTCATATATAATCTTGGTAGGGGGATTTAAGTTAATGAAAGCAAGAAGGAGTAATAAATAATGCCTCATTTTATAACAGATGCATGTGTTGGATGCACGATGTGTTTGAAGGAATGTCCAACTGATGCAATAGCAGGCGCTACAAAATTATTACATATTATCGAGGAATCGCTTTGTATTGACTGTGGTATTTGTGCTAATGTCTGCCCTGTAAAAGCAATTATTAATCCTGCCGGAGAGATTGTCGATAAAAATAAAATCAGAAAAGATCGCCCGAAAGTTACTGTTGATCAGGAAAATTGTACAGGTTGTGTTGCCTGTGTTGACTTTTGCCCCTATGATGCTTTGGAAATGGTTCCTTTTGGTGATGATCTTACAATGCACTTGTCTGCGACTGTTGCTCATGTCCTTGAAGACAAATGCGTTGGATGTGGTATATGTACTGAGGCATGTATAAAAGAAGTAATCTTCTTCAGACCTGAAGAAGTTGCCAAATATGAAGCTGATCTGATCGGCTCAAGCATTTAAATCATGAAAGCGGTTGAACTGGAAGAAGAACTTACAGAAGAACAAAAGGCTCATATTGCTGTTTTAAGAAGAAAGTTTTTTAGAGGGGTTACTGTCTTTTCTATATTTTTTACACTCATCTTATTAATCATCTTACGCTTTACTGTTTATAACCATAAAACTGTTGCTGATTATGAACAATATGTTTCTCATAAAGATAAATTTATGCGGTTTAATGCGGCAAAAGCTTTAGGCTCTTTTGATAATGACCCTGCTGCTACCCGTGTTTTAATCAAGATGTTAGATGATGAGGCTCGCGAAGTCAGATGGCATGCTGCGGCTTCTCTTTCTAAACTGAAGGATCCTGCGGCTGTAGATAAGCTGATAAAAATTTTGGAAAAAGAAGATGATCCTTCTGCAAAATCAATTTATATCTATACTCTGGGGCAAATCCGGGATGATAAAGCGATACCTGTTTTGGATAATTTATTAAACTCCAGCCAGAAAAACATGACTGTTAATGATAATAAAGTTTTAAAACTTAGTATAATACAAGCCTTAGCTTCTTATAATAACCAAAAAACAACGGAAATCTTAAAATCTTTTGAAAAAAAAACAGGTATAACATCTGAGCTAAAAGAATTTTCACTTAAAATGAGAGCATTAAAAGGCAATATAGAAAATTGAAACACCTTCTTGTAGGGACAGAACAGTGTTCTGTCCCTACAAGAAGGTATTTTTAGGAAAGGAAAATTTATGGAATACAAAAATAATATTCTGGAACTTATTGGCAATTCACCACTGGTAAAGCTGAACAGTGTAACAAAGGGGTTAAAGCCCCTTGTTTTAGCAAAGCTGGAATATCTTAATCCCGGAGGCAGTGTTAAAGACCGGATAGGAATTAAGATGATCGAAATCGCAGAAAAATCAGGACTTCTTAAACCAGGAGGAACAATAGTTGAGCCTACGTCTGGAAATACAGGAGTTGGTCTGGCAATGGCAGCAGCTATAAAAGGGTATAAATGTGTATTTGTAATGCCTGATAAAATGAGCGATGAGAAAATAAGGTTACTTAGGGCATATGGCGCAGAAGTTGTAATTACTCCGACAAATGTTGCGCCAGAATCACCTGAAAGCTATTATAGTGTTGCCAATAGATTAGCCAGGGATATTCCCGGAGGTTATCAGCCAAATCAGTATAAAAATATGGGTAATCCTGAAGCGCACTATGAAACGACAGGACCGGAAATCTGGGCGCAAACAGAAGGAAAAATAGATGTTTTTGTAGCAGGAATGGGTACCGGAGGAACAATTTCCGGTGTTGCCAAGTATTTAAAGGAAAAAAATCCAAATATTAAAATTGTTGGCGTAGATCCTGAAGGTTCCCTTTATACTGGCGATATTGCCAAGCCTTATAAAATTGAAGGTATTGGTGAGGATTTTATTCCTGAAACTATTGATTTAAAAATAATTGATGAAATGGTTGTTGTTGGCGATAAGGAATCTCTTTTAATGACCCGAAGAATTGCCAGAGAGGAAGGTTTTCTGATTGGTGGTTCATGTGGTGCAGCTGTTGTTGGGGCAAACAAGTATATCGAAAAACATAATCTTGGAAAAGATAAAGTGGTGGTAGTTTTACTCCCGGATTCAGGCAGAAGTTATCTCAGTAAAATATTTTCTGATAACTGGATGAAAGAAAATGGCTTTTTGGAACCTTCAATGGATACAAGTATATTACAGTTACTTCAGTCAAAAGATAGTGTTAAAGAACTTATTTCAATTGCTCCTGATAAAAGTGTATCAGACGCTGTAGAACTAATGAGAAGCAGTGATATATCTCAACTACCAGTAATAGAAAATGATAATATTATTGGTAGCATTCAGGAGTCATATATCCTAAACAAGATTTTTGAAGATATGAGTATTATCAAAAAGCAAATCAGAGATCTGATGACTCCTCCTTTTCCTGTTATGAACTCAACAGATAAAGTATCAAGCGTTTATAAAAAATTATCAGAAGGAAATCAGGCTGTTATTGTTCTGAATAATGAAAAACCATTTGGTTTGGTTACAAAAATGGACCTTATTACATATTTGGGCAAAAATTAATTTATTAAACCCCTATATGAAATTAATATTGTAGGGGTTTGATTAATCAAACCCCTACTTCAAAATTTACTATTTGAGATTTGAAAGGTAGGTTAATAATGCATTTCTCAACCAAGGCAATTCACGTAGGTCAGGAAGCTGACTCTGCAACCGGAGCTACTATCGTACCTATTTACCAGACTTCTACCTATACACAGGAGGATATTGGTAACCATAAAGGTTATGAATATTCACGTACAGGAAATCCTACCAGGACGGCACTGGAAAAATGTATTGCTTCTCTTGAAGATGGGAAATATGGTCTTGCTTTTGCTTCTGGCTGTGCTGCAACAACAAATGTGATTACTCTTCTTAAAGCCGGAGATCATATTATTGCATCAGATGACTTATATGGTGGGACATATCGCCTTTTTGACAAAGTTTTGGCTAAATTTGGTCTGTCCTTTAGCTTTGTTGATATGACAAATCATGAACAGATAAATGCTGCAATCAGAGAAAATACCAAAAAGTTCTGGATTGAAACACCGACTAATCCTTTACTAAAATTATGCGATATTTCAGAAATATCTAAAATTGCCAAACAAAAAAATATATTGGTGGCAGTAGATAATACTTTTATGAGCCCTTATTACCAAAAGCCACTTAACCTTGGTGCTGACATAGTTGTACACAGTACCACCAAATATTTGGGTGGTCACAGTGATGTGGTTGGTGGAGCAATAATAACTTCCAATGAAAAGTTGTATCAGGATTTAAAATTCAATCAGAATTCAATTGGAGCAATACCAGGTCCTTTTGATTGCTGGCTTACTTTAAGAGGGTTGAAAACACTTGCCTTAAGAATGAAAGAGCATAATAAAAATGCAATGGTAATTGCCAAATTTCTGGCAAATCATCCTAAAATTGAAAAAGTAAATTACCCCGGTTTAGAATCACATCCTCAGTATGAACTGGCAAAAAAGCAAATGACTGGTTTTGGGGGGATGATATCCTTTGAGGTAAAAGGTGGACTGGATGCAGGAAAAATTGTTGCCACAAATACAAAATTATTTGCCCTGGCAGAAAGCCTTGGGGGTGTTGAATCATTAATCGGGCATCCTGCAACTATGACTCATGCTGCCATACCAAGAGAAGAAAGGCTTAAAATCGGCCTCACAGATGGTTTAATCCGAATATCTGTTGGTATTGAAGATCAGGAGGATTTGATCGAAGATTTAAAACAGGCTTTGAGTCATGTTTAAAATTTTTATTATCGGGTATACTAAAAGAAAGGTTTTTAATTGCTATTTGGAGCCATAATTAAAAGAAGCTTCAACAAGGATTTTATTTTAAAAAAGGTGGTTTAAAATGAGTGATGTAGGTGCTGTCGGTAGTCCTTCTCCAATTGTAAATGTTGATTCAGTAAAAACTGAGGCTCCTAAGCCAAATCCTGAGGCACAGGCAAAACCAGAAGGAGTCGCTTTAGCAAAAGATCAGGTTAGCCAGGATGTTAAAAAAGGTATGGTTCCTGGTGTAAATATTGAGCTTTACGAAGTTGTTAAAAAACCAGTGGCAAACGTAGCAATCGGAGTTGGTGCTGTTGGCGTGACAACAGCTATTTGGAAAGCAGCTAATTCTGAAGTTGGTTTAAAATCTCTTATTACCCTTGGACCAAAACCACATATAAGCAGTACCTTATCAGCCGGTTTAATTGGTGCAGGTGCTGGTATTCTGATGCTTGATGCCAAAGATCAGAAATCAAAAGAAATTAAAAATCATGTTGGCTCATTTGTACTTGGAACAGGTTCCGGAGCTTTGGTCTCAAATATAGCAAGAGCATCTTTTACTGAATCTAAAGTAACAAATGCTTCTCCTTCAATTGCTATTTATGGTGGTTTATTGGCACTTGGTATTTCCCTGGCGAATACTGCTCCTGGCAGTAGAGATAAGAACCTTGCAACCAGTGCAGCAGCAGGTGCTCTTATAGGTACTTCTGTCGCTGGTATTGGTGGTGCTGCAATCAGAACATTAGCTGCAGATGCTCTTAGAATGTCTACTGTAAGTGTAGTTGCCCTTGGAGCTGTTGCTGGTTTGGGTATCGGTATTGCTGTAGCATCAGGTGATTCTAAGTAACCCGAATAATTAAAGTTTAAAAAAGCCTGAGAATATTTAAATATTCTCAGGCTTTTTTGTTAAAAATATTGAGTCATTTCAATA
>CAYRDV010000216.1:0-10372 GCA_964422885.1 uncultured Candidatus Sericytochromatia bacterium | reverse complement strand
TAGAAGCTTGGGAAGAAGTTTTAGAGCTGTTAGAAGCAGAAGATTTTGCAAAATCTAATCCTGGCTCAGAATTAATAATACAAAATGAAAACGGAGAATACTCTGTATGTTCTGTAAAAACTAACCTAAAAGGAAGTGCTATTGGTAATTTTGATCTTATACACGATTGTATAGATATATCTGAGGACAAAGTCAAAAATGAATTTAAAGGTACAAAAAAACTTTTTATAGTTACAAATGAAGATAAGATTTGGTCCTTAGACTCTAAGATACAATTACCCGGTCTTGAGCATAAGCTAGTAGAAACAAACCTTGCTTTAGTTCTGGAAGATAAAGATGGCCTGAATAATAAATCAAAAAATGATATTGAAGGTACAATGTCAGGAGAAATAAAATTTTCAAGAGAAGTACTAGAAGGTCTTCTGAAAAAATTAAGTAAAGAAAAAGGTTATGATTTTCAGTTAACCGTAAAAAATAATCAGTATGTAATAGATATAAACGGGACACCCTTAGGAATTGGCCATTCAACTATTACTTTAACCCCTGAATATGGGAGTCTTGGGTTAGATGTTAATACTGAATCCTGGCTAATTGGAAAAGGTTCTATTGCCGGAGGATGGGTAGAAGATTCAATAGTGGGTGATTTAATAAATGGCCTTGCTGATAATTTGGGTTTGGAGGCAAAAAAAGGTTCAGATAACTATATTAGTCTTAAACCAAACTTTGCAAATAATGGCCTCTTAAAAGAAATACCTGTCGGAGACTTAAAGCTTTATCTCGAAAAATTCAAAACTAAACCAGAAAACACTTCTTTTACTATTAATGAAAGGGGAGACCTGGTACTTAAGTTAAAAAATGCAGAAATTACAGGAAGTACAGATAAAGATAAAGCTGAGGCAAAGCCCGGAAAAGCTGATAATCTTACCATAGAAACAAATGACCTTTCCTATAACACCAGTGGTGCATTACAGGGAGAGGCATCGCTTAAAGATGTAAATGTTACTTTGGGAGATATTAATTTAAAAATAGAAAACTCTTTTGGTAATGCTAAAGCAAATATAAAAGAAAACGGTGTTGAATTAAACGGGAAAATTGATCTATCAGCTACTCTCACAACATCAGTTGGTTCTGAAACAGAAGGAAAAATTCTGGAATTTAAAAAACTGAATTTAGACGGCAAAGTCACCTTTCAGAATGATAATTTAACGATTAACGGTGACAATAATAAAGAAATTAAATTTTCACTTGATATTAAAGATAAAAATAAAAACACTACTTTTAATATAGAGAATCTTCAAATTAAAAATGCTGATGTTATATATGATTCAAAAAATAATAAACTGGAAATAAAAAGGAAAGAGGGAAGTAAAGAACCAATAAATATTGAAAACTTAAAAATTGTTGTAAATGGACAGATAATTGAACTAAACAAAGTTGATTTGGATGGTAACTTTAGCATTGATCTTGGGACAGGTAATTTTGACTTTGGTAATGATAAAGATAAAAATAAATTAAAAGGCGAAATAAATATTAATGGAGCCAAAATTCAGGCAGATATGGGCCTGAATATAAATAATAAAGATGGTAAGTTTACAATTTCCGGCTCAGGAAACGGAATAATTAACGGAAATATTAATGGCACAAATATAGAAAATTTAAAAGTAGAAAGTAACACAAATGTTGAAATAGGTAATAGCATAAATATTAATGGAAATGGTAAGATAAATGGGAAAATAGGTAATAATAGTTTTGAAAACTTAAACATTGATGGAAATGTAAAAATTACACCACCTAATTCTAAATCTCAGGAAAAGATAACTATTATTAATACTGAAAAAGAAGCAACAATTTCAGGTAAATTAAATGGAAGTGATATTGAATTAAAACTTCAGGGCGATTTAAAAATAAATGATGATAAAACTTTTCAATTAAACAGTAAAGCAGACACAAAAATAAATGGTAATCTGGAAGGTATAAACTTTGAAAATTTCAACTTTAAAGGTGACGTTGAAATTAATAAAGATAAAGACGGACTTTATCATATTAAAAGTACAAATGGGACAATAAATGGTAAATTTGGTGATTTAGATTTCAAAAACCTTAAAATTGACGGAGAAATTATTTATGATCCAAAAACAAAAAGTTTTAGTTTTAATGGAAATGAGATATCCGGAGATTTAAAGTTTAAAGATACAAATATTGAAAACCTTAAAGCAAAAGGTAATATTAGCTTTTCAAAAGATGATAATGGCACTTTAAAACTAATTGGTAACAAAGTTGAGCTTAGCGGAAATATTGATGGTAATGAAATAAAAAACTCAAAGATTAATGGAACAGTCGAAATTTATAAAGATAATTCCATAAGATTAAGTGGTAATTCTGAAATAAATGGTAAAATACTTGGTATAGAATTTAAAGATTTTAAATTTAATGGTGATGTTAGTTTAAGAAAAGACTGGCACGGTAATATATCAATTAACAGTACTACCAGCATACTTAATGGAAATATCAGAGAATCTGGAAAAGATTTATCATTTGAAAACTTAAATATTAAAGGAACTATCATAGCCAATTTTTCAGGCAAAAACAAAACAGTTAATTTTGATGTAGAAGAACTGAAAGGGAATTTTAAGTTAGATAAACTTGAAGCTAAAAACCTTGATGCAAAAGGTAACTTTACTGTTTTAAATAATGATGATGGAACCTCTATAAAAGCCTATAACGCTTCAATTAAAGGAGAAATAGATAATTTTAAAATAAATCAGGCTGATTCAAAATCATTTGAAATAAAACTTGACTCGCAAGGTAAACTCAAGGACATCTCAGGAAAAGAGCTTCAACTGGAAGTAGACGGTTTTGTTCTTGTTAAAACCGATATAAATAAGGATGAATCGGGTTATGAACTAAAATTACAAAATAATTTATCAATAGACACAACTAAATTAAATTTAGATAAATTACTTGACAAAATTGAACATAGTACTGTTATTCCACTAGAAACAAGACAAACTATAAAAGATTCTATTAATCAGCTAAAAAGTAAAATTAAATACCTGGATTTAAGTGATCTTTCGGTTAAATTAAATGCTAACTTTGGCTTTGACTCACTAAGTTTTAAAGCAAAAAATGTTAAAGCTGAAATAAATAAAAATATAAACTTTGAATATCAAAATGATATAAAAATAAGTTTTAATAAAGAAAAACAAATTATTTTTGAAACCGGAGAAGAAGGCGCATTACTCAAAAAGGCCAATATAGATGGGACAAAACTTGAAGACTTTAATATAAAAGGAAGGGTTATAGTTGATGCCCAAACAAAAGATAAACCAGGAAATATTCATTTTGAAGGCTTATCACAAGGTTCTGAACTTGAAATAAAGGGAAAAGTCAATGATGATTGGATTTCATTAAAAACCAATGGAAAGGCTAAATTTTCAGAGAGTAAAGCTGACAAAAAAGATAAAGTAATAAATATTCTTGAGATAGAAGGGGAAAATATAAAGGTAAAAGGAGAATATAAATATAATACAAAATCACCTAATAAACAGGAATCAATAAATCTTGACCTTTCCAATGCCAGCGGTAAGCTTAAAATAAGCGATGAAGAAGGAAAACCATCTCTGGATGTGTCAAATATGAATTTCACTTTAAATTTTGATGGTATCCAGGTAACAGCAAATAGTGGCAGTGCCATGAAAAATGGCGATGAATATACGATTCAAATTAAACAAGGTGGCAATTTACAATTAACCCATGAACAAATGCTTAGCATACTTGGAAAACTAAAATCCCATCATGCAATTTCAGCCACCGCAGAAAAAGCTATTGAAAATGCATTGAAAATTCTGAAGGGTTACAAATGGGAAGAGAACACCCAAAATGGCAATTATGATAATCTGGTTATAAAATTTAATAAAGAATTGGCTCTTGAAAAACTTTCTCTTAACTCTAAGGCTACTTTACCTGGTGCAAGTGCAAACATTAAGTTAAATTCTGGTAAATCTGATGAAACAGAATTAAAATTTGAAATGGGGAATGCAAAAGTTGGCTCTAGCTTGGAAATTAACAATAAGGAAGATAAAGTAGGATTAACCAATGGTTTTGTAGAAATTGACCTGAATGATATGGTTAAAAAGAGTATTTCAGAACAGATTAAAAAATATATAGAAAGCTTTAAAGCAGATAACAAACAGATATTAAAAAACACAAATATTGAAATAACTGATGATGGAAAAATAAAGATAAATAACTCTGTTTATGACCTTGATGCAAAAATAGCTGAACTGGCTTTAGATATTAAAGGTTCTGCCGAATTAAAAGGAGATAAACTGATTATTTCCTTAGATGATGCCAGATTTCAAAATGGCCTTGCCCAGATTATAAAAAGCGTTGCCGATATTTTTACAGATACCAATGCAATAGGTGTTGAAAAAGGTTTTGATGCAATAGCAACAAAAATTAAAGGTTACTATAAACCCGGAGATAAACATTTTGAAGTGGATCTGAAACAGTTATTCAAAGAAACTATAGGTGATGAAATTGATCTTAAAAATATTGAAACAGAAAAGGGTAAAATAAAAGTTAACTTTGATTATACAAGTACTAGTCAGCCTTTATACAATGTTGATGTTGTAAGTAAAGCCAATGAAACAATAGTTAAAGAAATAAAGGAAGAAAAATCAGGTGATCTAAGAAATACACTTACTAATCTTGATGGAAGGGATTTAAGCAGAGTATTGGATAAAATAAGTCTGAAACCTATTAAAGATACTCTTGATTCTGATAGTAACATATTTAGTGTATTAAAGCATTTAAACAATAATTCAGCAATTGGCAACAATAAAAAACATATCAGCGAATTTATTAAAAGTATGGATGAAGAACAGGCTTCTAGCTTTATAAAATCACTTAGCAATAACGAATTAAACAAAATGGATATTGATATAAAGAAAGAATTATTCTATAAAATATTAAGCGCAGATTCACTTGGTTCAGATGAAAGAAAAGCGGTAGAATCTTTACTGGTTAATTCTAATACAGACGACTTATTATCTCTTTTAAGAATGACCAGTTCTGAGTACCTTATAAAAAAGATTGATAATGACGATAATTTAATACCAATAACTCAGAAAATAGCTGAAAGCTTTCTTACACAAAACAGGGATTTTGAGCCTTATCTCTTTAATTTTGTAAAACTAACAAATGACGATATTCTTGAACCTGTTATAAAAAATATGAGCGAAAGCGATATTCAAAAAATTCCTTATAATATTAAGACAGAAATGATCATAAAATTAATGGATGATAAGGAACTATTTGGTGGTAATGATGAGGAAAGAGCTATTAAAAAAATCATACTAAACACATCAAATAGTGATTTAGGTAAAGTATTTGGTAAAATTAGCTCAAAAGATGTAAAAGATGATCTAAGTAGCTTAGGGAAGACTGAATATCAGCAGGTACTGGACAAATTACGGGTAGCGAGTATCAGATAAACTAAAATTTTTTTTATTTCCGCTTTGAATTATGAAAAATACAAGATAGCTATTACTTATTATTCTTAAACAAAAATAAACTTAAATTTCGTGGTAAATTTAAAGATAATTCTAAGAATGAAAATTCTTAATCGTTCTATACTATATAATTATACACGATATTTTTTGTTTGGAGGATTTATAACATGTGTGTAGGCGGAGTTGGTAATTCAAGCTCAATTTATAATGAAAATGATAAAAAAATCAAAAATGAAAATCCAAAAGTAGAACAAAAAACTCAGGAGCCTATCCCCGAGCCAAATAAAAAAGAAGCTGTTGAAATTAAAGAAAACTTAAAAGGTACTAAAAAAATAGATCCTGGTAACTTTAAAATATTACCTGAAGGAATATTTGAAAAACTTGATATGAGTAAAAATGTAACTTTTGAAAATTTAAAGTCAATTGTTGACAAAATACATTCATCAAGCGGTTTTGAAAGAGATAAATTACTTCTTAATTTAAAACAGGAGCTCAAAGAACTCAAGCAATACACCTCTTTTGGCGATAAATGCAATGAACCGTATGAAAAAATTCTTGATTATATAGATAACCTTAAAGGAAATTCAAATGGGTCAGATAAAGCTTTACTAGATAATGTTAAACTTGCGATTATTGACAGGTTTGGTGGATGTGTAATGCAACCATACATTGAGGCAAAAAGTGAAACCCCTTCAAGTATTATCGCTGATATTAGAAAATCAAAAGGCAATGAAAGAGATTCAGGCTTACTTGGTTTTCAGGTAAAACTTGATAATATGGATAAAAAAGAACTGAGAGAAACCAGGGATATCCTTGTTAAAGCAATGGCTGATCCTAATAATAAAGATGATGAATTACTTGGCTCATTATTAAATGCTGTTAATAAAGAAACTGATTCAAGAGAAGTTAAAACAACTACAAAAGCCTGGGGTGAGGAAGGCGGGGATGTAATAATAAAACCTCCAGTCACCCTGATGAATGGTGAGGGAGGCGAAAAATTTCCACCAATATTTAAAGATACAACTTTTGCTATGGGAGAAGA
Organism: uncultured Candidatus Sericytochromatia bacterium; assembly: GCA_964422885.1. Lineage (GTDB taxonomy): Bacteria > Cyanobacteriota > Sericytochromatia > UBA7694 > JACMQJ01 > CAYRDV01. The sequence goes on along the minus strand of CAYRDV010000216.1, from coordinate 3,817 downwards.
GGGTGGTGAAAAATTTCCTATAAAACTACCTTCTAATACACTAATGGTTGGTGAAAACGGTGAGAAATGGGAGCCTATTACTAAAACTATGGCTTATAATGCCGCAGAAGGAGGAGAAGATTTAAAACCACGCCTCAAACAACTCCCTTTTATAGATTTACCGGATAAAACAGATAATTTTAAGTCCCAAACTGCTGCTATGAACGAAGATGGGCAAGATAGTTCTAAAATAATAAAAACATAATGAAAATAGGGATTTTTGGCTCCCAAAATGATTCTCAATGTATTGCTGTTAAACAGCATCTTGAAAATCTGGGAGCTGAAACTGTTATTGTTGAATCACAGGCTTTAAATAATGGTGAACCATTTTCTTTTGATGGAGATGATTTTTACTATCATGGCAAATCTTTAAAAGATGTTGGAGCCTGGTATCTCCGTTATATTTCATCTCCATCAGCTCCGGTCTTTTCTCTGGAAAATGAATACCTTCTTTACAGAGACTGGTTTATTGATTATATGAGGCAAAGAGAAAATTCCGGTTTTCAGTTGTCTTTACTTTTATATCTTTCTTTAAAAGGTATTCCGGTTGTAAATCCTCCTGAACATGGGGGCGTTGTACAATTAAAACCTTTTCAGCTTGCTGCTGCAAAATCTGTAGGCCTGACAATACCCAAAACTTTAATAACAAATTCTCCCACTCAGGTTAAAGAGTTTATAAAAAATGTGGGAAATGTCGTATATAAACCAAGCATGGGAGGCGGATTATGCCATATTTTTGTAGAGGAGGATTATAAAAGACTTGATGATATAACATCTTCACCTGTTACATTTCAGGAATGTATTGATGGAACATGTGTAAGAGTTACTATTGTAGGAGATAAAATCATTTCTTCCGTTCTTATACCGAGCAATTATCTTGATTATCGTGCTGATCCTAACTATAATTCAGGTGGGCAAACCTATGAACATGTTGAACTTCCTGAAGAAATTATGTCAGCCTGTCTCAAACTTTTAAAAACATGTGGATTACTTTTTTCTGGTGTAGATTTTATCCTTCGTTCAGATGGTAAATTTATATTTATAGAAGCAAATTCATCACCTATTTATTTGGATATTGAACAAAAAACAAAAGATCCTATTAGCCGTGAACTTGCTTTGTACCTAATCAAAATAGCAAATTACCCAAATTTGTATAAGGAATCCCTTAATCAGGCAAAACGGACAAAAACTTTTGTTTCCTACGCTTATCCCTTTAACCCGGATATTTCTATTGGCGGACCTTACGAAAGAGAATAAATAATTATGTTAAATATTAGAAATGCTAAGAAAGAAGATGCTGACCTAATCCTTTACTTTATTGAACAGTTGGCCATTTATGAAAAAGAACCAGATGCTGTAAAAGCAACCAAAGATGATATTATTCGTGATGGGTTTTCTGAACCCCCTTTTTTTCATGTACTTTTAGCTGATTGGGATAATAAACCAGCCGGTTTTGCTTTTTATTTTTATAACTATTCTACCTGGCTTGGCAGACCTGGACTATATTTAGAGGATTTATTTGTTATTCCTGAATTTAGAGGAAAGGGGATTGGTAAAGCTCTATTGATAAAACTTGCAAAAATAGCTGTAGAACAAAATTGTGGCCGTTTTCAATGGCAGGTTTTAGATTGGAATAAACCGGCAATCGATTTTTATGAGTCACTGGGAGCAATAAATCTTAATGAATGGCTTACTTACCGCCTTGAAGGAGATAATCTTTTAAACTTAAGCAAGTTAGAATTAAAAGAACTTTCTTAAATGCCCACCTAATAACAATTAATTTTGTGATATTATAAGCATATTTATTGATTATTATTTGTAGTATTATTGAGTGCCATTACCATGTATCTAAAGAAGTTACTAAATATTTCATTGCTATCTCTTCTTATCATTAATATAAATATGCTCAACGCATTTGCTAATGATGAAAAGGAAGCTGATGAAGTTATACAGGATGTACAAGTTTCCGAAGAAGATATAAAGGAAACAGATGAAACTCCTCTTGAAAAAAATTACAAAGGGATGGGTGTAACAGCAGGTTTTTTAAGTGGTTTAGGATTTACATACCGACAGTATTTTGCTGATAGGTGGGCTTATAAAGCAACAGGAGTTGGTTTTTTTGACCAGAATCAGACTTTCTGGAATCTTGGCTTACAAGGTATGTATATTATCAGTGAAAATAACTGGTTAAGGTTTTATTCATTAGCTGGAATTTCTTCTATAACTACAAAAAGAAGAATTGGCACTCCAATAGCTTCTCCACCTCCTGATAATTATAGTTATGATTATGTTGATATACCACCAAGATACTCTTCTAATAATGAAACTTATAATAATGTTGGTGTAGGTATTGGACTCGAATTTGGGAGACTTGCACCTGGGCTTTCTCTGGCTTTGGAATTACCTTTAATTTTTTCTTTCAGAAATGTAACTCTTAATTCCTTTTATCCGATACCGCAGGTTTCATTAATATACAATTTTTAAAAATTTTGTTTATAAAACAGGATTATAAATTTTATTATCTGTATTTTATAGAATTCTTTTAATAATAATGCTTGTCTTTGATAAAATAACCCAAAATTACAAAAAAATATCTGATTTAGTTTTTTCAAGATTTAGTGAAAAAGAACGTTTATATATTTATAGAGCAGTATTTTTAGCAATAGTTATCCGTTTGGCTCTTTTTTTTGTTGGTTATATTATTGGTAGAACTGTTCCAAAATATGATACTCCAATATTTAATTTAATTTATCAGATTTTTTACAAATGGGATGCAAGGGCTTACCTTTATCTGGCAGAGTATGGATATACTGCAGTGGGCATGGAACGAACCTATTTAGCTTATTTCCCTTTATATCCGGCTTTGGTAAATCTTTTTGGCCATATATTACCAACATATATGACAGCAGCCCTTGCTGTTTCCTTTATCTCATCAATTTTTGCCGGTTATTTCCTGCAAAAACTGGTAAGTTTTGATAGCGAAGATGATGAAGTAAAACGCTCATTATGGTTCTTTTATATTTTCCCTACAGCATATTTTCTTACAGTTCCTTATACAGAAGCTCTATTTATTTCTCTTGTATTAGGAGCTGTAACCTATGCAAGACAGAAAAAATGGCTTGGTGCTTCAATAATTGCTATGTTTGCCTGTGCCACACGTTTACAGGGGCTTGTACTGATACCAACAATTATGATTGAATTCTGGCTACATAGAAAGGAAGTAAAACTCAGGCAAATATTCTGGCTATCTGTTATTCCCCTGGGCTTTGTGTCATATCTTTTGATAAACTGGATGGTTACTGGTAACCCTGTGGAATTTTTAGATATTCAACGGGTACATTTTTATCATCACAATATTCTACCAACAAAACAATTATGGGATACCATCAACAATATATTATTTAATAAACCTTCTGAAATGAGGCTAACATTAGATGAAGGAAGACTGGTAGCTGTATTAATCACTTCTGTTTTACTGCTGATTTCGATAAAATGGCTAAGGATTTCTTATCAGTTTTATGCCTGGAGCCAATTAATTATCCTTCTCACAGACTCATGGCTGATGAGTCTGCCACGTTATATTCTGGCTATTTTTCCTTTATTTATAGTATTGGCACGTATTACCAAAAAGCCTGAAGTTTTTCAGGCCTTATCTATCATATCTTTTGCACTAATGACAGCCCTTTATTGCTTGTATGTTGCAGGGAACTGGGCTTTTTGAAGAAGTGAGCAGTTGGGATAAAAGTCAATAGTCATGAAAGAGATTAATAAAAAAATT
>CAYRDV010000215.1:0-10374 GCA_964422885.1 uncultured Candidatus Sericytochromatia bacterium | reverse complement strand
AACCAGGAGCTGTAGGTACTGTGCCATTAACTTTCATTGATACAATTTCAGGCTCATCCTGTAATGCGAACTGAGCATCTGTTCCAACTAAAGTTCCACCAAAGTTATAGGTATTAGCAGCTGGATCACCGGTTAAGTTTGATTTCAGAACAACTGTTCTGGTTCTTGATGTATAACCAGTTTTAACAGCTGTGATTTCAACTCTTACACCAACTGGTGCATTCTGGAATACATAAGCACCGTTAGCTGTATCCTGTTCCTGACCTACCCAGGCTACACCTGCGTCTATTGATTTTGCACTAACTTTAGCACCATCTAATACTGTACCGTCTACATCATATACTGTACCGTTGAAGGTTGCTTGTTCTTTTTCGCCCCAAAAATAGCTATATTGGTACTCATTTGCACTGAGAACAGAAGTTCTATCTCTTAATTCGTCCAAAAATTCTCGTACATTTATTGGCTTATCAGTAGATAACGTATACATGGAAGCTTGATTTGGTTCGTCAAAACCAGAATAAGCTTCACTCTTTTTCTCTTGCTCTGCCAACTGTTCTTCTGTTTGATCTTTAATATAATCAGATATACTGGTGATAATATTGTATTTTTTCATAATTTTATTTAGATAAGAAACATCAACACCTGCAAGAGATATAAAAGAATTTATATCCGATTTATATCTTATTTTTGCGTAATCTTTGAAAATAACATTTATATGCACCTCTCTTGTCCCTTCTTTAACAGGATAAACATCATAAGTTCTTGGTTTAGGTGTACCTGATGGCATAGGAACATTGGATTCAGACGGAGTTGGCTGAATACTTGGTGCAATAGAAATATCATTTTTAGGGATTATAGATGGTATTGGTTCTGGAGATAATGTAATAACAGGTGTTGCAGATGGTTTTGGAGTAACTTTTATTATAGGTGTAATATTATTTGAGCAACCTGTTAACAGAATTGACGAAAAAAGAATTTGTAACTTAGTTTTTTTATTCATAGTTCTATGGTTTCTACAAAAATAGTTTGTTTAACCATTATTTATTAAATTTAGACGAAAGAAAAAGTGTTTACTCACAGTTTATGATCTTATTTTGTAAACAATTATGAACTGCAAAATAATAACTTTAATTTCTTATTCTGAAAATTCTCTAATTCTGGAAATTCTGATTCTGACAATTACACATCAAGATTTCTTAGCCTTATTGAAGTAATATAATTAACACTCTGGCTAAAAAAGGCAATGTTTTCCCATACAGCTCCTTTAATCGTACATATTTTAGGTTTGCCATAAACTTCGATACTTTTTTCGATACTATCACCTATACCTATACCCATGCTGGTTTTACCTTTATACAGACTGCCAAAATTTAATTCTTCAACTGTTCCATATTCATTAAATAGAATTGTTAGTGATAAATCATCATAAAAAAACATCTGGTTCTGATATTGTGGATTTATGTTTATACTACTATATTGATTCATTATTTGAGAAACTTCATCTTTTTTTGATACACCTATAACAATCCCAAGAACAACGCCTGACTCATAGATTGTAAGTTTCTTTTTAAAATCAGTCTCCTGAGAAATTTTATCCAGTGCTTCTTTTTGAGCCATTGCTTTTTCAAGATGCTTTGATGTACTTCTTACAAGAGAAAGGTTTTCTTTAATCAATGGTTGAGCTAGTTTAGGTCTAAGGTTCTTTTCAATCTCCTGATCCATTTCTTCAAGAAGCTCATTAATCATAATATTTATTGTTTCCTGTGGTGGCTCTTCCCAGGGGCTGTCAGAGAATACGCCATTTTCCATTTCTAAAATTGAAAAGAAAGCCTTTTTCCCAGATAATTCAGCACATTCTGCATGTACAGCATTTCCTTTTTTAAGATAAATTACGCCAGTTTTATTATTTACATAATCAATTACATAAACCAATTTGCTCTCTCTGGAAAATGAAATTATTTTTATAAAATCCAATAACTCGATGTCTCTGATATCTCCATAAAAACCTGTTTCTGTAAGATTATCACGGATAAATTGATCCAATTGCTCAAGATTCACCGGTTTTTCAAGATAACTGATTACTCCTTTTTTAAGAGCAAATTCCCTTATTTCATCAGTACCATAAGCTGTCATCAGGATTACCTGTGATTTAGGGAAATGGTTTTTTATCCATAGTAAAAATTCAATGCCATTTACTTCAGGCATATTTATATCTGTAATTATTAATCCGAAACGCTGAGTTTTAAGTATCTCAGCCCCTTTAACAGCCGAGTCAGTTGTTACAACAGGATATCCTTTCTTTAAAAGAAATTTTTCGATTACTTTTGTGGTAATCTCATTGTCATCAACTACCAGTATTTTATTATTGATGATTTTTTCGTTATTTAATTCTTTATCATGTTCCTGAAATTTTAATGATTCCTCAATTAAAATACCTACAGGTTCCTTTATAATTTCCTGAACCGAGTCTTCCCACGGTAATTCAACAAAAAATCCTCCTTTTATTTTCATAATGAAAAAGAAGGCATCTTTGCCGGCAAAAGGTCCAAACTCCGCATTTATTACTTTTCCTCTGTTAAAATAAAGTTTTCCGACAACATCACTTTTTACAGTTGGTTCCAGTACAAGCTTTCCATCTTTAAAATCCAGCGTACTTTTGGTTTCTGAGGCTAATGCCGGAGTAAATACCAGTTTTCCATCTTTAAAGTCCATTTTCCCCCTTGATTCCTGAGGGGATGACGAAACCAGCAATAGTTTTTTTGTGTTTGATAAAGAAACCATTTTAACAAGATCTAACAGATTAATATGGCCAATTTTACTTATACCGGATAATTTACTTTTGATGATTTCACTGAGTTCACTCAATTTAATAGGTTTTTTTAGGTAACTAAGAGCTCCCTGAATTTCTGCGATATTTCTGGTTTCGTCTGAATCATATGCTGTTATTACTATTACATGAGTTTCCGGGTAATGTTCTTTTATCCATAATAAAAATTCAATGCCATTGACCTGTGGCATATTGATATCAGTTATAACCAAAGCAAAGCTCTGCTTTTTCATCAATTCTGCGCCATTAACAGCAGAATCAGACACTATTACCTTAAACCCCTGAGCCTTGAGGAATTTATCAAATAATAAAGTTATTGCCGGATCATCGTCTACAACTAAAATTTTATTTTTTGCTTTCATGAAATATAACTAAAATTACAAAAAATTTTATCCTATTAAAAAATATATAGTAACATCAAAAATTTAATGCCCATTAATATTATTTTGTTAATTACACAAGTTTATAAAAAGAGTTCCTATAACTATTAAATATATATTAAATTTGGATTAAATTATGGGAAGTGTAATTTCACAATTAAATATAAAGCCGACTACAGAGTTACCTGTTAAAGAGCAAAATAATTATATTCCTTTAATGTTTGATAAAACGATTACAACAACTTTTGATCCAGATAAAACAAATATCCCAGCCAAAACAGAATTAGAACCTTTTGCTCAAAAAACAAAAAAACTGGAAATTCCAGTTGCAAAGCCAATGAACAGGCCAGATAATGCACCTGCTTTTGATAACCCTGAAAAAAAGGATTTACATTTTATATTTTTTGCTGATGCACATTCAAGATTTGAACGGATGAGCCAGTTTGTAAATGAAGCAAATGAAATAAATGCTGATCTGGTTATTGATGGCGGAGATATTGTCCATGATGCAACAGAGCCTGAGCTTGACAGAGCTTATAATGACAGAAAAAAAATAAAAGCCCCGGTTTATCTGACAACCGGAAATCATGATGTTGATTTCAGAGGTCCATTTCATAACAAACCACCTGAATTACCTCCCTTTCAGTCTTTTGATGCCAAAGGAGTTCATTTTATTTTAATGGATGATGAGTCACAGGCAATCACTGAAGAACAGTTTAAAAAACTGGAAACAGATTTAGAAAATAATAAAGGAAAACCAACAGTTGTTTCAATGCACGTTCCAGTATATTTAAGTAAAGAGCCCCTTACAGTTAAACTTACAAAAAAGCTTCCTTTAAACTTTAAAAGCCCTACACTTTTGGAAAAAGACCAGATTGAACGTTTTTCATCATTAATGAGTAAGTATAAAGTAAAGGCTGTATTAACCGGGCATACACATTTCCCCGACCAGATTGAAAAGGGTGGTGTAAAATATGTTACAGTCAGTTCTACAGGTGGGTTAACTCCTGGTATGGGTATTAATAATGAATTTCTGGATATCCATTTTGATGGAAAAGAACTTGATATAAAAACAATAACTCTTCATGAGAATTCAAAAAATCCTATCGGTTTTATGGTTAACACGATGGATTTTTATCAGGATCTTAATTCTTTTAACCATAACTCAATCGGCTGGAATTATATTCCTTCTGCAAGTATCCAGTACAGTGCTGGTGGTAAAATTACCGAATCAAAAAACGGAAAAAGTTTTGCCACTGAAATTGATGCAACAATGGAAAGAAATGTGAGTCCTAAAAGCTCAGTATTTGCTACTGGTGGCCTTACTGTTGGTCCTAAAGATTTAAATATTGGCCTGGACTTAGGTTATAAATACAGAGTAGTTGGTGATTACAATAAAAATATCTATGTCGCTGGAACTGTTGGAGCTAATGGCGGGATGGTTGTAGGAAAAGCCTCTGCTGGGGTAGGTGTCGGAGTTAGTGCTGGTGCCGAGTATAAAAATTTTACCTTTGGTATGGGTTATGAAATGAATACCAATAGCAAAGCTGTAACTGCTACTGTAGGTTACAGATTCTAAAAATTTCTATGGATTTGACTGAATATAATAAAAGAGCATGGAACAAGTTTGTTGAAAATAAAGACCAATGGACTATCCCTGTTTCTTCTCAGATCATTGAAAATGCTCGTAATGGCAATTTTTCAATAGTTTTAACTCCCGAAAAACCAGTCCCTGATGATTGGTTTCCGCAGCCTTTAAAAGGAAAAAAAGTTCTGGCTCTTGCTTCGGGAGGTGGGCAACAAGGCCCGGTACTTGCAGCATCAGGAGCTGAAGTAACTATTTTTGATAATTCTCCATTACAACTTGAGCAGGACAGAATTGTAGCTACAAGGGATAATCTTATCCTGACTACAGTAGAAGGTGATATGGCAAATCTTTCATGTTTTGCAACAGAATCATTTGATTTTATTTTTCATCCCTGTTCAAATTGCTTTGTCCCTGATGTAAAAAAAGTCTGGCAGGAAGCGTACCGGGTACTTAAAAAAGGCGGCTCGATGATATCCGGTTTCTGTAATCCGATTATCTTTACGCCCGATTTTGAACTTGAGAAAGCAGGGGTTACACAGCTAAAGTCTAAAATACCCTATTCTGATCTTGATAGCTTAACTGAGCAGGAAAGAGAAAAATATATTAAAAATGGACCTTTAAGCTTTGGCCACTCTCTTGAAGATTTGATTGGTGGACAAATTAAAGCAGGTTTTATTCTTACAGGGTTTTATGAGGATAACTGGGATGCAGAAAACAGTTCAGTTGCCAGATATTTAAATTGTTTCATTGCAACAAAAGCTTTAAAACCTTTATAGCTTTCACTCAGATATAATGATTATTTTATATAATTATGAAAAAGAATTTTTTCACTTAATTTAAATATATGAATGAAAAACCAGCTTTAAATGATTTACTGACAAAAGCAACTCAGGTACAACAACAGGGGCAATTTTCACTAGCTGAGGAACTGTATAATACCATCATTAACCTTTATCCTGATAATCCTGATGCTCTTCATTTACTTGGAGTTACCTACAGCCAGCAGAGTAATTATCAGCAAGCGATTGAAACTATCCAAAAAGCAATATTTATAAACCCTCATCCGATGTATTACTTTAATCTTGGTGAAAGTTACCGGATGAGCAGACAATTTAATGAAGCTGTTATTTATTTAAAAAAAGCTTTGGAAATGGCTCCTAATTTCCCCAATATCTATTTTAGTATTGCTAAAACTCATCTTGAATCTGGTGATTTTATCAGTGCGACTGAAAACTTTAACAAAGTGCTGGAACTTCAGCCTGGAAATTTTCGGGCTTTGTTTAATTTAGGTAATATCATGCTTAATAAGGGTAATAATCTTGAAGCAATAAATTATTATCGTCAGGTAATAAGGATGAATCCTAATTTTGCCGAAGCTTATAACAATCTTGGTATCGCTCTTGGTGATTCCAATGAAGCAATAAATGCTTTCAGGCAGTCTTTAATTCTTGTTCCTAACTATCATGAAGCTAGAAATAATCTGGCAAATCTTTTAAAAAAAAGAAATAATTTTAATGAAGCTGAAGCACTCTACAATCAGGTTCTTAAAGATAATCCAGATGATTCTGAGGCATATCTGTCTTTAGCTAAGTTATTTTCGGAAACTGAAAATTATCAGTCAGCTATACCATACTATGAAAAATTTACTAATTTAAGGCCTTCATCTCCTGAAACATACAATGATCTTGGGTTTGCTTATTTTCAAACTAATAAAATGGAGCAAGCTATTGAGGCATACAAAAAAGCAATTGAACTAAAACCTGATTATACTACTGCCTATAAAAACCTGGGCAAGGTATTTGAAGGTGCTAATAACGTATCTGAGGCAAGAAAAAGTTATCTGCAAATTCTAAAGATTGAACCGGAAAATAAATTATTGGAGTTATATACAGAAATTTTTGGTAAATCTGTTTATGACAGCAGTAAAGAAATTGATGATTATCAGCAACATTTATTGGATACAATTGACCGATTTACAGGCACAGAGTTTAAGCTGGACTTATCTATTCTGCATTATACAAATATAAGGCCTCCCCTTTCTTTAATTTATCAGGGAAAAAATGACCGGAAAATAAGGGAAAAATTTGCCAACATGTTTAATATTACCCCCTTTAAACCTTCACTGAGTTTGTCAAAGGGAGCTAACTCCAAGCCTCAGATTGGAATTGTTATAACTCCAAGACATGAAGGTATTCTTACCAAATTATACCGGGGAGTACTTAATCGTATTTCTCTTAATAAATTTGATATCACAATAATATGCCATAAAGAAAGAGGAATTCAGATTATCAGGCCAAGTATCAAAAATCAGAATATAAAATTTATGGATTTACCTGACAGAATCGATCAGGCTGTAGAATTACTGGGTAATGCGGGCTTTGATTTACTTTATTATCCTGAATTGGGCTCTGATACAACAAATTATTTCCTTCCTTTTTTCAGACTTGCCCCGGTTCAGTGTGCTGGCTGGTGCTGGCCTATTACAAGTGGTTTAAATCAGGTAGACTATTTTATTTCCAGTGAATTATTGGAAACAGAAAATAGTAATGATTGTTTTACAGAAAAACTGATTAAGTTAAAATCTTTACCAGTATATTATGTTAAGGAACAAATACCGCCAAATTTTTTGAAAAGAAAAAGTGATTACGGATTTAAAGAAACCGACCATATTTACTTTTGCACTCAAAATCTATTGAAACTGCATCCTGACCTTGATAATTTAACAAATGAAATTTTAAACAGAGATCCAAATGGAATATATCTGCTTATTGATAGTGATGATAAGATTCTTACTGAGCTGGTGAAAAAGCGGCTGGAAAAAACTCATGGAGTAAATTTTGCAAGAATAAAGTTTTTCCCAAGACTGATGAATGGCCCTGATTACTTTAATATTGTTGGTGTGTCTGATGTAATAATTGATACTATGCATTATAGTGGTGGTGTAAATACAATTAGTGATGCCTTTATTTTAGGTACTCCGTTTATTACTTTACCGGGAAAATTTCAAAGAGGGCGTTATGGTTATGCTTCATATACAAAAATAGGTGTTTCTGAATGTCTTGCCAAAGATGAAGAAGATTATATAAATATTGCTATTAAAATTGCTAATGACAGAGATTACAGGGATTTTATCGGAAACAAGATCCTTCAAAAGTCAGACATACTTTTTGAAGATTTTAATGCGGTTAAAGAGCATGAAGAATTATTTTGTCGCCTTTTGGAAATTTAAATATGAACTTCAAAACCAGCTATTTTAGCAAAGGAATTACCTCTTTCTGAAAAGTTTTTAAAACGACCATAACTTGGTGCTCCTGGTGAAAGCAGGATTACCCCTCCGGCAGGAGTTACTTCTTTGGCTATTCTGACAGCATCACTAAGATCATTTGCTTCAAATAATTTAAGTGTTGTCTCAAGTGATTTAGCTATTGCTTCTTTTATAGTTGCAGCAATCCTTGGGCCATTATCAGGCATAGTTATTACTGCATGAACAGGTTTGGAAACTACATAACTGGCGAGTTCATCAACATTTAGTCCTCTGTCAAAGCCTCCCAGAAGAATAGTTACAGGTTTGCCAGGATAAGTTTCTATTGCGGCGATTGCTGATTGTGGCGTTGTAGAAATGCTGTCATCAATATACAGCACATCATTTTGGATTCCCCAGGGATAAAGGCGGTGAGGTAGACCTTTAAAGGTACTTAAGGCATTTACACATTTCTCAGGATCAATACCCAGAGATTTTACTACAGTTAAAGCGGCACACATATTTGACAAATTGTGATTGCCGGGAATTGAAACCCGGCTTGCCTGATATAATCTTTTTTCCCCATCGCAGATATAGCCATCTTTGATATGCATACCATTCTCATCATTGAAAAAAACTGTATTTTTCAGGTTACTGGCATAAATACCTGTGTTTTTATCTGTTTTATTTATTATTGAAATATCATTTTCTGACTGATTAGCGAACAGATTTAGTTTATCATGATAATAGTTATCCACATTTTTATGCCAGTCAAGATGTTCAGGAAACAGATTTAAAAGCACACCAATTTTTGGAGAGGCATCAAGATCACTAATCTGATAGCTGGATAATTCCATTACCCATACATCAGGCCTTGGCTCAACCTCAAACATATCAAGCATTGGTGTCCCAATATTACCACCAAGGGTTACAGTTAAGCCTGCATGTCTTAAAAGATGAGTGGTAATGCTGGAGGTTGTACTTTTACCTTTTGTTCCTGTGATACAAACTGTTTTATCTTTAGGATGTTCGGCAAACCATAATTTTGTCGCAGAGGTAAAAATTACACCACTTTCCTTTGCTTCTTTTATTTCCTGCCTGTATGAACTTATTCCTGGTGATTTTATAATTACATCAAAATTTTTCAGATTTTTTGATAATTCCCCTCCGGAAATAATTTTTAGAAAGGGATCCTGAGAAAGCATCATTTCCATTTCCCGAGAAAGAGGCGAGTCATTAAGCACTGTAAGGCTTATCGCCGGAAATTTTTTCCTAAGTGTTTTTAATGTTGACCAACCTTCAGAACCCAACCCCCAGATTGCCACATTTTTATTCCTAAGCTCCTGAATACGCATAAAGTATCTCCTTATATCCTGCTGGAAGCATGTGCTTATCTGAAAGAGAAAATGCTTCATTAATTAATTGATCCAGATTGTTAATTTTTGGCAAAATAAGTTCTTTAAACCTCTTTACCATCAGGTCTTCTTCCCATTCAGGTTTTCTAAATAAAAGACCAAAGGCGGCAATAGATTCTTCTGTTTCACCAACACATTCAAAAGGTTTATGTCCTGATATACCGATTAATTCATCAAAGCCTTTTATCTGGTTGGAATCATTTAAAAGGTTTGTACCAAATATTTCTATCATTTTATCTTTAGCAATAAAAGGAGCAAGGGACAAAAAGACAAAACGACATTTATCACAACTCAGGCACCATCTTTCTGTTCTTCTTTCTTCATGAATCCTGAATGCAGCATTACAACTGGTAAACACTTTATGATATTTTTCGGCCTGACTGAATAATCTGGCAATACCAAGCTCTGATAAAGGTCTTAAAAATGAAAAGTAATTAAAATTTTGCAAAATATTACGATGGAAAAAACCATTAACATCAGCTTCAAATTCCATACCTTTACTATACTGATGATTTATTTCAAAACCATTTTTGATAAGGTTTCCCACACTGGCAGACCTTTCATTGGACATTGCTACATGATCAAAACCATAAATAACAGCAGAGGTTGCCAGTATAAAGGCAATAATGGCAGAAATTGGAACATGCCCGTTATAAGCTCCCTGAGAATTTAAATCAAATAAAACAGGTGAAAGTTTTCTGGTTACAACTATATGTTGTAACCCTGAAACCTCAACTACTTCTTTGATTGGTCTGGGATTACCAACTGAAAAAAGAAGTACGGGCTCTGCCGCTTTTCTCATTGCTTCGATTGTCACTACAGAATCTTTCCCACCACCAACAGGAACAGCTGTCTTTCTTGGTAACTGCAATGGTGATGGGTTTCCTGATTTTTTTCTGGCCGCGGATGGTGATTCGTCTCAA
>CAYRDV010000214.1:0-10401 GCA_964422885.1 uncultured Candidatus Sericytochromatia bacterium | reverse complement strand
GTAAAATGAGTTTTACCCAGGAAGCTATTTATGAGATTCAAAATGAATTAAATATGGAAATGCCAGAATGGGTTCCGGGATTTGTAATTGAATTGCCAATTACTTTTAGCCTTGCCAAATATTTTGATATTTGCCCTCTTGATGAAGAAAATTCATGTAACACTTTAAAATATATGCTTTCTACCGGAGTTATCACTCCTCATACCCAGCAACTGGATTTACATTCTGCCTCTGCAATTGATTCTCTTGCATCTATTATTATGGAATATCTTGGGTTTGCTCAAAGTCAGGAGCTAATTACAGAAGCCTGTGAATCACTACAAATTACACCTGATACCAAACCGGGTTTTTCCCAGCTTTTAGCCTTTAGTGATTATATCAGGGACAGAGTTACTGATGTACTTGATGAAGAATTAGCCCAGGAAATTGAATGGCGTCTTAGAGCCAGAATAACCTCTTTATCTTAAATTTAATTAGTTTATGATTTATTCAGCCACTCATAAAAAGTAACTTTTTTAGCTATAAAATCACCAAAAGATTTATCAGTAGATAATTTAAATAATCTGGATTTGTGCTCAAAGAGCAAATCAAAAAATCTTAGGAAATAATAAAAGTAAACTTTAAAGGATTTTTCCGGCAAACTATATTGGTAAATAAGGTCAGATTTAGAGAGGAAAATTCTTTTTAAAAAAACCTTGATTTTATGTGAAAAACTACCTTCAATATAGTTCTTATAAGCCTCAAGGTGATTTGAGTATAAATTGTGTTTATCAAAATTTTCTTTACTGCGATCATATTCCCACATTATTTCAATAGCATTTTGTAATAAACCAGGAATATAGGTAATAGTTTCCTTAAATGAATTTTCAACAATTGCTGGAATTTTAAATTCAAACATCTCATTTAATAATTTAAAGACAAAAAAAACACCTTTTTGCCATTTTCTTTCATAACAACGCTTATTAAACTCATTCCAGTCAATTTTATCTGAATAGTGATTTAATGTAATTAATAAATCATAATAATGTCTTAAATCAGTATAAAAAATATCCTGATAGGAAATATGGATACAAAGATGTAAAATCAAATCAATCGGATCAAGTACATCAAACTCTGTATTATCCATTTTAACTTTTTTGCTATTTTGCCAAAAAATGTCAGGAGAGACTGAATAATTTTTTCCGGGGCTAATAATATTACCGTGAATTTCCAAAATAGACCCGCTTCTATTAATCATTTGCAGTAGATGGTGCTCTTTAAAAAAGCTAAAATGTTCTTCATTTATATTTTCTGACTGATAACCCAGGCTTTGAGCAACAGAATAAGCCTCATGGGCTTTATTTACTGGTACTAAAATATCTAAATCTCTCATAAATCTCAGGCCGATATAAGGATAAATTTTATAAGTAAGAAACATTCCTTTCAAAGCAATAACAGGTATATCCTGTTTTTGCATTTCATTGACCAATTTATTAAATTCACCTTTTAACCGCAAATTATTCATGGTTAATTTCTCAAAAGATTTTTGCATTTCCAGTAAAATTTCATCTGGTACAATTTTTTGGAGATTATTTTCTTTAAGCCTTAGATATACAATATTTAAAACATGTTGTTTTTTTGCCAGCTTTGTAAGCTCTGACCAATCAGAATCGGCAAAATTGGCAAAAAGTAATTCGGAAAAAGTATTTTTCTTCAAAACAGTGAGTAAAAGTTTCTGTAAAGCCTTTTTATCCATTAAACAATACCACTGGCCTGCCTTGTCTGTATCAGCCAGGATTTTGCATATTCACCATTAAGCTGCATTAATTCTGAGTGATTTCCTTTTTCAATTACTTTACCCTGTTTCATTACATAAATAATATCCGCCTGCATCGCTGTAGTAAACCTGTGGGTGATAATTAAAGCTGTTTTACCCTTTACCAGATTTTTAAAACGATGCAACCAGTCTGTTTCAGCCCATGAATCCATTGCACTGGTAGGTTCATCCAAGATTATAAGTTCTGTTTCACGAAAAAATGCTCTGGCTAAAGCTATTCTCTGCCACTCACCACTGCTTAATTCAGCACCGGAAAACCAGCGTCCCAGCATAGTCTGATATTTATGTGGCAAACGATCAATAGGAGTATCAGCACCTGCTTCCATAGCCGCTTCCATGATAATATCCATATTTTCTATATCCTTTTCAAGATTACCCAAACTAATATTTTGAGCCGCAGTCATATGAAAACGCATATATTCCTGAAATAAAACAGTAACATTTTGCTGAATAATTCCTGGACTAAATTTTTTTAAATCAATGTTATCAATAGTAATAAGGCCTTCATTAGGATCATAAAAACGACACAGGAGCTTAATCAATGTACTTTTTCCTGCCCCATTAGTACCAACCACTGCCGTTATTTTTCCTGAGGGTATTTCCAAACTAAAATTTTCAAGGGCTTTACGTTCACTAAACGGGTATGAAAAAGAAATATTTTTAAAACAAATAGAATCTTTGAGACTAAAATTATTATGCTCAGAATTAGATAAAATTTTAGGAGAGATATCCAAAAATTCAAACAGGTTTTCTATAAAGACGATATTCCGGTAAATCTCGGTTGCATTGCTTAATAAAGTTGTAAGAGCTTTTTGATTCTGATTAAAAGCCAGATAAAACATTGTCAAAACTCCAAAAGAAACATGACCATGTAAGGCCTGTAACAGCATATAGATCATTACTGCCCCCACGATAACCAAACCAGGAATTATTGACAGTAGTTCATTAACCATATGCTTTTTTGACAGGATAATCAGTTCATTTCTCAATTTGTTTCTTTCAGATTTAAAAAGTTTCTGAAAATAATTTCCCAGATTAAAAAGCCTTAATTCTGCCGCACTTTCTCTTTCGCACAGCAGGAAGTCATAATAAAGGGTTTTTCTTTCTGTAATAGTATTTTTGACCCGCCATTGGTGAAATTTTATAGTATGAGACATCAAAATAAAAAAAACAGGCAAACTGCCTATAACTAAGACAAATGGTATCCACCAGACATAGATAACCAGTAGACCGATAATAGAAACCAAAGTAATAAAGTTCTGTAATAAATAACCGATGTTTTCCAGTAATGCTACAGGTTTACTCATAGCATCAATTCTGGCACGATGTAATTTATCATAATATTCTGCTGACTCAAAAAAACCAAGATCAAGGCTGAGAGATTTATTATGAATCATTGTTTTTAAATAATCCTGCACCAGTTCACCCTGATAAATCCGAACCCATTTAATAACACTTTTTAGCCCTTCTGTAAAAAACAAAACAATTGCTAAAAGGCTGATTTCCGGTAATATTTTATAAATAGCCGTCTCTAAATCAGATGAATTATGAATTAGAAGTGATAGTTTATCGACAAGAGGACGAATCAGATAAATAAAAGCGACTGGTAAAAATCCCTGAATAATGGTTAAAAATAGCCAGATATACATCAGGTTGCCGGAAGCTATTCTGATTAATTTTAGAGTTTTGGGAATATAGGGAATCTGCCTTTTAAACTTGTCCCAATACCTTTTTATATTTAGTCCCAACATTTTAATTCCAGGTAAATGTTGATATTACTTTATATTTTTCCAGAGAATTATTACCAGTAATAATATTTTCATTACATTTTACCCAGGCATGGGCAATCATACCCTTTTCATCTTTGTCATCCATACCAACACCTAAAAATAATAGCCCGGAAGTATTTCTTTTTTTTAACATTTTTTGGGCAACCAATGCCTGATTAAGACACATCGCTTTAAAGGGGAGGTATTTTAGTGCTGCTGATATCGCCCACATGATATTTTTAGGATCAATTTCAGATGATTTAATTTCATTCACTTCAGATTTAATAAATTTCATTCCCTGAAGCTCAATAATTTTTTTAAAAGGAAAAATTTTTAAGATAATCTGGCAATAAATCAGATAAAAATAGGCTTCAAAAAAAAGTTTTTTCTGGATAGAACTTTTACTGTTCCATTTTGTCAGATACTTAAGTAACAGAAATAATGCCTTCTTTTTGCAGGTTGTTTAATAATTGGATGACATCACTTTGGCACTGGTTAATATCCACATCATATTCCTTTGAAAGGGTTTCGGTAATTTGTTGAACATTTACAGGGGTTTCTGCCATATCTATCACCTTTTTACCGATTTCATCAAGGCCATAGTAAGAGTTATTTTCCAGGCTCATCATCACCAGGCCGCCATCAAGCTCTGAAGAAATGTAATTATCAGTTTTGGTAACTACAGAATTAACTGTTATTTCTTGTGTCATATTAAAATTTAAATTTAGGAGTTATTATAATTAGTCATATTAATACCATCATAAATAATACCTGCGCCAGCACTTGTATCAAAATTAATATCAAGCTTAACTAATTCTGGTTTTATCCATTGTTTCTTTTCCATATGCACCTATAAAAAATATAAATTAATATTTTTATAGTTTAGCAAAAAATATGGAATAAAAAAAGGGATTATAAAAAAAAATGATATAATTTATTGAAAAAAATAATGAAATAATCATAATAAACCAAGAGTAAGTTATGCATTTGATATTATTGACCAGCACTATTGGGGGAAAAATCATGTTATGGTTCACTTTGATGGAGATGATTCTTTTCATATATAAAAGGTTATTTAGATGAAATTTAACGCACATAATATTCTCCTCCCAAATGGCAATAAAACTATTGGTCAATCAAATTCAATTCTTGCGGATAAGCCTGTAATGTCTGCGATCAAACGTTCTATCAATAGTTTTTTACCAACTCCTCCAGAAGAAAGAAAAAATATCAAAGTAGTAGATCTAGGATGTATGGAAGGAGGATATTCAACAGAATTCGCCAGAATGGGATTTGATACACTGGGAATTGATGCCAGAAAACAAAATCTGTTGAAAGCGATGTATATTAAGCTCAGTCTAAATTTACCCAATCTTAATTTTGTCCGTGATGATGCCCGTAATGTAGCCAAATATGGTAAATTTGATCTTACATTTTGTTTTGGTTTGCTTTATCATCTGAACGATCCTGTTAAATTTCTGGAAACACTTGGTTCACAAACCAATAAACTATTAATACTACATAGTTTTTATGCACCGGAGCAGGATTTTTTATATGATCTGAGAACTTCTATGAATCCACTGCTAAAACCATTTTTTAAGAAAAAACGCCAGCAGTTTAATCAGGATGAAATATCACAGGATGAATTTACCTCTTATATCCAGCATGTTAAAAATTACCGTTTATCAAAACTAACTGAAAATGAAGGCTACATGGGACGCTGGTTTAGGGAATGGGATGAAAAGAAAGATAAAGAAAGAGTAGAAACCATGCCCGGAGCCTCATACAACAACCCTCTTTCGTTCTGGCTCTGTAAAAACGAAATTATACGGGCACTTTATCAGGCTGGCTTTGATAGCGTGTACGAACAACATGACAATATAGGTGATCGTGGCACACTAAATCAGAAGGATTATTATGGCAGGGTATTGCTGGTAGCAGTGAAAAAATAATTAAAAAATTTAATTATAAATGGTAATGCTCAATTATCCTCTGGAATATTCCTAAAAGAATTGGTAATTCTTTGATAAAATATGTATCTGTATCTATTGTAAAAAGTTTGTCCTGAAGTCTTATAAACTTCCATTCATTGGCATTAGTCACGCAACCATAGACAATTTTTATTTCCTGTTTATGAATTTCATTAAATTTCTGGATACCAACCATTTGGGCAGAACATTGATCAATACCTTTATCAATATCAGCTTTTTTTGCCTCTATAACAGAAATAAGGGGAGCTATAAGTCTTGGAATTCCAGTATTTCTTGAAAAAATATAATCACATTCTCCCATAAGTTTTGTAGATTTATCTATATTCAAAATTTCTCCTGAAAATAGTTGAATAAAGTCAGCATTTTTTTCTTTTATTTCTGAAAGAATGGGGAAAACGACAACCTCAGAGCGGATCTTTTCGGTCGTTAAAGAAAAAAGACGACTTCTTTGCAATGTTTCAGTTAACCAATGACTAGGTTCAAAGGGTTTTATTTCTGAAAATAACTTGTCTGTTTGAAATTGAATACCAAAGTTATCTCTAATTTTTTCTAATGTAAAATCTTTATAAGCCATTATCCTACCCTTCTAAAAAAGAACTTCTAACTACCAGAACTAAGTACAATTGTATTATATTTTTCAATTATCAGTAATGAGAATACCTCGATGCGGGTGACCGAAGGAAATCCCTTCAGGGACATCGGGGTTTAACAAAACTTTGTTTTGTTTCCAAAGTTTTACTTTGGAGTCAATACTCACAGGGGCCCCACCTTGTGGGGGAGTTATTATTTAGTAATTTGAAAATTCCCAAGCTTATTCAGTAAGATATCCAAATATGATATAAGTTCATGTTTAAAACATATTCATAAAATGTCCAACCATAACAGTACGAAGCAGATGATGTATTTGGGTCGTATCATAATTGTTTTCTGTAGTATTTTTAATTTTGCTCAAGTCCATTATCACTTTTTCTGTATCAATCATTTCCTTCACAGCATCAGTTTTTATAACTTCATTTATAAATTTATCAATCCTGTCCTTTTGGGCCATAACCCGCGCTCCAATATCACTGCTTTGTAGCCCTACGGCCTTGGCATACAGTACTTTGTCAGGCAATTTTTTATTCATCATTTTTTTGATAATTTGCTTATTTTCAAATTTTTCATTAAAAACCATTTCATTAGGTATTGATAAGGCATAATCAATTACTCTTTTATCACCAGTGGGGTCACGCAACTCAATCCCCAAACTTTGAGCTAAACTTGAACCAACATAACATCTAAGATTTGCTCCTGGTTGCAAAATATTTAATAAATAATCTTTTAAACTATCAAAATTAAAACTGAAAGTGTGATCATGGCCTGCTTGTTCCATTAGCTTAACAAGATTTATTTTATTGGCAAAATCAGGGTTAATAAGAGAATAATCATAAAAGGAGTATCCTCTGGATTTTTTAAGTCTATTAGAAATAAATCCAAGGTGGTTATAAGCAATAGGGCGAAGTATTTTTTGCCTGATTGCTGTTATTAAACCTTTACCCTGATAAATCTGTTTCCAGGGTAAATGATAATCTAAACCAACAACTGAAATAGTGGCATTACCATGTTCACCTGTTAAGAGTGCACCAAAACCGTCTCTGGCAGGTGAAGAAATAACATCTAGCAGCCAGTAAGCATTACAGGCAGCATGAATTGGCCCAATATCTAAACCAATAAATTGCAAAATTCCATCCAAAGGTGAAATATCTTTTGAGTCAAGATATACAGGATTAATGTTACCTGATGCATTAACAGTTGCTTGCATATTTGGTTTTTCATCTCCAAATCTAAATTTGTGTATGTTATTACTAGGCTCATATAAGGTAACATGGCTATAGGTTGTCAGTATTTTTCCTTTTTCTTTCAATAATTCCGCAGCAATATAAGAAACGGTTCCAGAGTCTAAACCACCACTTAGCATGGAAGCAATAGGCTTATAGCTTCTTAAACGATCTTTGATTGATTTTGTTAAAATGGTTAATAACTCATCCGCATAATCCTGCTGTTTTTTACCATAATTTGTTTCAATATTTTCAGGAAACCAGTAACGTTTTTTTTCAAAACGTTCTATGTTTACTTTGAGAGTATTTGCCGGAGGTAGGATAAAAATATCCTGATAATAACTTTGGTCGTCATCCCCAGGCCATACCACCAGAGTTCTGATTATTTTATTCTGATTTAGTATTTTAGGTATCTGTTTTAATGCCAGTAAGGATTTTATTGAAGATGAGAAAAAAATAGTGTCCTTATCTATATAATAATTAATTGCAGTATAGCCATGATGATCCCTGGCAATAAAAAGTTCCTGAGTCTCTACATTAAAAACAGCAAAAGCCCAATCCCCAAGTAACCTGTCAGGAGCTTCTTTCCCCCATTTTAACCAGGCTTTTAAAATAATATCGCCATCAGGCAATGTTTCGATTAATTTTAAATTTAGGATTTCACAAAGTTCTTCCCGATTATCAAGCCTTCCCTGCATGACAAAAAGCAGTTTTTGTTCGGGTAGCCATTTGGGAAGATTCTCATACAATGCTTCAGGTGTGTTATAGGTCAGCATATGACCAAAAGCTGCATTATCTATAATTTCGACTTTATATTTTTCATGAGGAAAATGAGCTATTGCACGATACATGGTTTCAAGCTCTTCTGGTTCTACAGGCTTTCCATTACGGTTAAAGATTCCAAAAATTAAACTCATAAAAAGTCTTTTTCCAAAAGATCAATAATTTCACTGATCGTATCTTTATTTTCTGGTCGGTAAATTTTCTTTACTTTTACTGAATTAGCTAGCACCCCTACCTGTTGAAAATGTTCCTGATGTTTATTCAGTTTTTCAAGATAATGGACCCGGTATGTGTTTCTATAAATTAACTGAACCTTCTCAACAGGACTGATTTCTTCTAGAATAACAGAATCCCCCTTATATTTATTAATTTCATAAATCATATAAGGTTCACATATTTCATTATGAAAAAGCTCATCAATAACCGGTTTTGAATATTTATCATAATTTTTAGAAATTTTTTTTAATGCGGATGTATCAATATTAAGCTTATCAGCAGTATCCTGCCAGAGTTTTACTTTGGGGAAAGAGGGGTAAACCAATGGTTTTTCTGATATTTTTATGGCATTAACATCATCAGAGATCATTTTATAACCTTTTTGTAATAAAGCATTAAGTATCGTTGATTTACCAGCACCAGAATCTCCTGTAAAGAAGATTGCTCCTTTACCGGAAATATAAACAGAGCTGGCATGAAAAGGTAAAAACCCTCTCTGATAAAGTATTACTCCCAAACATGAGCCAAGAAGAAAAAGGCTTATTTCTTCGGGAGTTGCCTGAGAATTATATTTGATATTTATTGTATTTTTTCCGGTTATTTCATAAACAGCGATATTTTTTACCGCCAGATAAAAATAATCTTCGGTTAATTCAAATACTCTTTCAGCAGGAAAAGAAGGGTCATTGTTGATTTCAACAGCATTAATAATGATATCAGGATTTTCCAGATATTTGTCTAATTGAATTAAATCTGCAATAGAAATATTACTACTGATTTTTAATTGGTGTAAAAAGTAATTATAGGTGTTCACATCAAATGATCTTAGAAATAATACAGTTTAATAGTCTACCATGTTTTTAACCTCTTCAGTAAGGTAGCCAAATCGCTCCATAACCTGCCAGTGTTTTTTTACGATTAGAGAAGCCTGTTCACAGGTTAGTTCTTCTTTCCAACTTTCAGCAGAACCCTTGCGAAAAAATTTTTCGGTCTTAACTGGTGTTTCCCGAAAACCTTTTTCATCCTCTTTTTTAGAAAGCTTTTCAAACTTACTTTTCTCTATTGCCTCAATTATTTCTGTATCAGTATTATTTAACCCGGCAAAATAAAAAGCTTCTCTCAATACTTCCAGCGGTTTAATATGTAAATCTTCATATTTCATAGTTATCAGCTCAAGATTTTTCTGTTCAATCCAACTTAATACATGACCACTCCAGCAAAGAACTTTTTGCCTGAGTTGCGAATCGTACTTTTTTGTTTTATTACTCAAAGTATGATTTTCATTATTCATTATTTCAATAGCCTTATCAATACTGCATGAATTGTGGTTTGCCAGTGAGGATACTACACTAAGTGGATTACGTATTATATAAATGGTTTTATAAAGTTCAGGATTTCCTGCCAATGGTCTTCCATCATCAAGAAATGTATATGCATCATGGCATTTGCGGAAAATTATTTTCTCTGCATTTTTGGCAAACCAGTTATTTGAATCATGACGCAAAAGGTCATTCTCATCATGGGTAAGATACCCTGTATCAATACCAGCACAATTACTGACAATATGTCTTGAACTGGAAATAGGAGTAAATTCAAGAGCATTTAAATCAGTTTCTTCTTTTTCACCAAGCAGATTGGTAATTATTATCCTGAACCAGGTATTTCCTGACTTTGGGTATGAAGTAAGCCAGATAATATTTTTCATAAAAATTCATTTTCCAGAAATTTGAAAATACCGGTTTCCTCAATTGGTTTATCTTTTTCATGCTGAAAACTTAATTTTGTTATATCTGTACTTTGTGAAAGAGATACATAAAGCGGGAAAAACTTTTTTTTACCCCCTGATTTTATTACTAAATATAACCAGGATGTATTATCATAAAGTTCGGTTATTTTTGCTCCTTTGGAAATTTCTTCAATTTTTAACAATTCTGTTTTTGATTCATAAATTGTATATATTTTTTTTATTTTTAAAGGTTCATTTAGGAAAAATTCCTGTTTATATTCTA
>CAYRDV010000213.1:0-10421 GCA_964422885.1 uncultured Candidatus Sericytochromatia bacterium | reverse complement strand
ACCTGCCCTTGTAAAACAGATATGCTCACTCCACCAGGGAGGATTTATAATATCTATTAAATTAGCCATTTTTTTCAGGTATTTTTCATCAATACCTTCAGCACTACCAATAGAAAGATTAAGACCATGAGGAACTATCGTAAAGTGTTCAGATAACAGTTCAAGCTCTTTTTTCTTTTCGCTGGAAGCATCCAAAAAGTGCTCAGCAACAATTTCCAGAAAACCTATTTTATCACGATGGCTAAAAACTTCACTTTGAAACTGAGAACGGAAGCCAATACCAACACCAAGATCCGGTAGGGAAGACCACATTTAACTACAGCCTCCGCCCCCACAGCCCCCACAACCTCCTCCTCCACAGCTACTGCCGCCGCCGCCTCCACAACTTGAAGAACCGCAACCACCTGAAGATGAGTCGTATGAACTATTTAACCTTGGATCATCAGGTTTCTTCTTAAATATATCTTCAAATGGCTGAGCATAAGCACTCTCCGAAAGAATTGTAAATCCAAAAAGGCTCATAGCAAGTACAGAACTTGAATCTAAGCTAAGATCATTATTATTTTTAAATTTGCCTTTAAGATTTTTAAAAGCAAGTTGTGTTCTCTCAAGATATAGTTTTCCTCTTTTAGTAAGATGTTTCGAACTACAAATTTTAAAAATAATAATTAGGCTGATAATACATAATATAATAAGGAAAAATACATTACTTTTGCCTTTCATCAGTGCAACAGTTAGCTTATATCCACCTATTCCGGTAATTAGTAAAAAGGCATTGGCTTTTAATTTCACAGCAGCTTTTTTCATCTGTGGAGAAAAAATCAACTTTAACTCAATAAACTTTTTTTCAAATTTACCAATTAAAGAATCAATTAATGTTAGTTTTGTTTTTTTATTAAAAATATCACTAATCAGAGCAGCATTGGAGAAAAATTCAAGCACTTCTCTTTTTTCTGCAGATAGTTTATCTAAGTTAATTTTACCTGGATTTTTTATAAAATAATCAGATAGTTCAGCCTTTATAAGATAATCTTCACGTACTAGTTCAAGGATAATTAAACGTAATAAATCAAATTTCCCCCCTCTTAAAAAAATTAATTCATAAGGCTCAGGATTAGTTGGTATTTTTAGAAATGCTGGTGAGTCCGAAGGGTTAATTTCCTTCATCTTACGATAACAAAAAATGGAAATAATAATAGTGAGAATGGAATAGAAAATTAGAAAATGTGGCCCATACATATTGGCGATGGGGTTATTGAGTAAATTCATCTTTTTACCTCTAATAAATAATAATTAACAAGTATTTTTTGTCCCCGGTGCCGCCTCTTTAATTTTTTCTTTCTTTTACCCTTCTCCTTTTAAATTACTTTAATTTTCTTGATTTTATTTTGTCATATTTTTTGCAAAAAATCAAGTAGGGGTTTGATTAATCAAACCCCTACATTATTAAATAGATATTTTATTTGTCTTCATATACAGGAGCACCTGATGGAATCCACTTTATTCCGTTAATTAACGTACCCTTACTGGTATTGCTGCCTGAATCATTAAGATTATCACCTGAGCCTTCATCAAACTTCCAGTAACCTGCTAAACCAAGCTCGGAACCTTTTAAAAGAATATGCATATTATCACGTATTTCATCCTGGGAAAGGGCGACATTCCATATCCTTATATCATCCATCTGACCAGCAGCATATTTTTCCGCACCAGATAAATCAGCGCCGATAAATACAGCGCCGCCATTTTCAACAGTAAGAAGTTCAGATTTAAAAGGAGCCTGGGAAGTTAAAATTCCGTTCCTGTAAAGCTTTACCATGTTTCCATCCCAGGTAACAGACAGATGATACCAGGTATTTAGTGAATAAGGTGAATCAGTTAAATCTATCTTTTGATTATTTAACTTTATTTCGGTTTTATTATCTGAGCTCAAGGTAATTCCATACCTTGCAGCGACTGCCCCTTTTACCAGAACCGGGAAAAACGACCCAAGTGTATTAGCTGAAAATTTATTTATTTTTACCCATGCTTCTATTGTTAATGCCGTAGTAACATTTAAAAGATCTGTACCAGGAATTCTGACATAAGAATCAGTTCCGTTAAATTCGAGAGCATAACCGGCTTCTGTTATTTTTATGGTATCGGGAATTGGCGTTGGGGTAGGTGTAGTAGCAATATCAATACCTTTTGCAACTTTTACTTTTACACTTAACCTTTTATCCGCATCTTTTGAAGCAATAGCTGTTAAGGTAGCCTCACCTTCACCTAAACCTTTAAGTGTACCATCAGGTGTAATAGAGACTACTTTTGAGTTTGAGTTATCCCAGTTTACCTGTGAATCAGTTGAGTCATCAGTATATTTTATAGATGCGGTAATCTGTTTTGTTTCACCAATATTAAGGTTCACATTCTGAGGAAAGACACTAACAGATTTAATCGTTTTTGATGTATCTTTACCTAAAACATCCTTTATTACATCCTTATCAATCTTTATATCTACTTTTTGGGTTACTTCCTGTTTAGGACAACCAATAATAAATAAAATATTCAAACCTAAAATAATCAATACAATTTTTTTCATGCTTAATCCTGAATTTTATTATTTTTTTATACTAATTGCTTTTTCAATAATAGAGACCAGTTCTTTTGTTTTTTTAGGACTTTTTAACTCTGAATCAACATTTTTTGCCAAAGCTAAAGCATCTTCAAATTTTTTATCTCTGGCCCAGTAACTACCACGCAGAATCTCAGCATACAAGGCAACCACAGCAGATAATCTGAATGAAACTGATGCTGTATTATAGTCATTTATAATATCACCGGTTGAAATAGATTTAGTCATTTCAATAGGCGTATTTAACGCATCTACATCTTTAAAACGTAACGATACATCTGCTATTTTATCATTTGGTGGCGATTCCTGTAAGGCTAACTCATATATGGCAGTAACACTATGACCCGCCCCTATTTCTCCGGCATCAACCTTATCATTACGAAAATCCTGATTTTCCAGAACTTTATTTTCATAGCCAATTAATCTGAACTGTTTTACAACCTTTGGGTTAAACTCTACCTGAATTTTTGCATCCTTGGCAATTACCTGTAATGTATCTGTAGCGTTTTCGACAAATACTCTGATTGCTTCCCTGACACTGTCAACATACGCATAATAACCATCACCCCTTACAGCAAGTTTTTCCAGCAACTCATCATTATAGTTGTCAAATCCGACTCCTACCACTGAAAGGAATATATTTCCTTCACTTTCCTGCTTTATCAGATCAAGAATTTTATTTGGATCAGTTATACCGGTATTTGTAACTCCATCTGAGCAAAGTATTACTCGGTTAATTCCTCCAGGTTTATAGGCACTTTGTGCCTGTTTATATCCTAACCTTAAACCTGCTTCCACATTTGTGGATGAACTTGTTGATAATGACTCAATAGCCTTTGTTATAGTATCTTCCTTACTTATCTGTGTTGGCTCAAGAATAAGTTTGGCATCTGCACTATAGGCCACAATACTTATTGTGTCATTAGGCTTTAATTGTTTTAATAAAATATTTAGACTTTCTTTTATCAGGCTTAGTTTATTTCCTTCTCCCATTGAACCGGAAGTATCCACAACAAAGGTTATAGCAGCATCTTTACGGTTCTCTAGCTGAATCTCCTTACCCTGTATTCCTATCCTTAAAATCTTTTTTCCTGGTGTAAAAGAAGGAGCTGTTTCCATATTAATAGAAAACTTACCTTGAGCTGGTTTAGGATAATTGTAATCAAAGTAGTTTACATACTCTTCAATTCTTACAGAAGCTTTCCCAGGCAGGCTGCCAGCATTTAATACGGAATTCCTCATCAGGGTATATGAGGCTGTATCAACATCGGTTGCAAAAGTAGACTGGGTATCAATTAAAGTATCTATAAAGGGATTTACTCCAGGCGAAAGTTCAAAATTATCCAGAGCGGCGATGGCAAATGGTTTATCAGCCTCATTAGTTCCCCCAAAATTTACCGTATTGCTGCTACCTGACAAAGTAACTGTCCGGCTTTTTACTTTATTATTGGCAGTAATGGTGATTTTTATCTGAACTCCTGCTGGAACAGCATCTATTGAATAAGTCCCTGTACTTGTATTTATCGTTCTATTCCAGTCGGAATTAACAGAGCGGATATCCACAACAGCTTCTGAGTTTATAAGATTTCCAGATGCATCATAAATGCTTCCGGTTATTTTTGTATATTCTGTTGCTGGCCTAATGGGTTCCCCTGCCCCTCCACCGAAGTTATAGGTATTAGCAGATGGATCACCAGTTAAATTTGATTTCAAAACAACAGTTCTTGTCCTGCTGGTATAACCTGTTACTGTAGCTGTAATCTCAATTCTCACACCCACCGGAGCATTTTGAAATACATAGCCACCATTAGCTGTATCCTGTTCCTGGCCTATCCAGGTTACACCTGCATCTATTGATTTAGCTCTCACTTTAGCCCCATCTATTGGTCTTCCGTCTATGTCAAATACTACGCCATTAAAGGTTGCCCGTTCTTTTATATCAGAAGTTCCACCAATTTGATTACTTGGCGTAGTAGTGTTTGTAGCACTTGGGGCAGCACTGGCTGCTGGTAAATTAGAAGCACCAGCAGAAGGTATTAAAGATGAATTAGAGTTACCCCCCTTAAATGGAATATTTTTAGGTTTACTAAAAGAAGATAAAGCTCCTGACGCAGCAGGAGCGGCAGAAGCAGAAGCCTGTTGTTTCCCCTGTGCATCGTTTTGAGCCGGGGATAAAGCAGTGGGAGCATTAGCAGCACAACTGGTTAAAATAGCTGAAATTAATAAAGTTATTCCTGATTTCAAATTTGTGTTTCTGCTCATATTTATATCCTTTGTCTGCTCTTCAGTCATTTATTAGATTTTATGCTTAAATTACTTTTTTAATAATGACTTACATAATATATTTGGTTAAAAAATATTAAGTTTTAATTCAGAAGCTTTTTTGACAATACTTCTAAACTCAGAAATCTTTGGCTCATTAATATTCAGTTTATTAGCCAAATTGGTAACATCCTGCAATCTGTTATCACTGAGCCAATAACTTTCTCTGAGAATTTCGCCATATAACCCAACGACAGATGCCAGTCGGAAAGAATGAGAAGCCTGATTAAAATCAGTTTTTAACTCTTTGACAAAAATATCCTTACTTAACTCGACAGTCTTATTTGAACCGTCAACATCCTTAAATCTCAAGGACACATTAGCAATTTTGCCTTCTTTTACTCCTTCGTTCAGTTCGATTTCATACAAAGCTGTAGCACTATGATTCGGGCCAATTTCCCCTGCCGTTATCTTATCATTTCGAAAATCCTGGTGAGCGAGAGTTTTATTTTCATAACCAATTAATCTAAACTTATTTACTGTTTGTTTGTCAAAATCCACCTGTATTTTTATATCTTTGGCAATTACCTGTAATGTATCTGTCGCATTTTCCACAAATATTCTGACAGCTTCCTTTATGCTATCAACATATGCATAATAGCCACCGCCTTTTACGGCTAACTCTTCCAGAAACTCGTCATTATAGTTATTAAAGCCAAACCCAACAGTAGATAAACTCAGACCAACTTCTGTTTCTTTTTTTACTAAATCGATTATTCCTGTAGCCGATGATACACCTGTATTACTTATTCCATCAGAACAAAGGATTACCCGGTTAATGCAATTGCTTTTATAGGCATTCTGAGCATGCTGAAAACCCTGCCTTAACCCAGCTTCAACATTAGTTGATGATTGAGGGTTTAAACTATTTATGGCTTCAATTATTTTATCCCTTTGAGAAACATAAGTATGATTCAGAACAATGTGTGAAGTGGAACTGTAAGAAACAATACCAACCTGATCATTAGGTTTTAACTGATTCAAAAGTATATTTAGGCTCTTTTTGACGTTTTCCATCTTATCTTCATCTGCCATAGAGCCTGATGTATCAACCACAAAGGTCAAAATGGCATCTTTTCTGTTAGTATATTTGATTTCTTTTCCCTGTAAACCAATACGTAAAATCTTTTTGTTACCTTTATTAAAAGAAGGGGCAGCTTCCATATTTATCGAAAATTTTTCTTTTGCTGGTTTTGGGTAATTATAATCAAAGTAATTTACATATTCCTCTATTCTTATTGAATTTCTGGCAGGTAAAGTCTGATGCTGCATTACAGATTCCCTCATCAGGGTATATGAAGCTGTATCAACATCAACAGCAAAGGTAGATAAGTTATCGAATGCTGTATTAACAAAAAGGTTTACCCCCGGAGCTGGTTCAAAATGCGCCACACTGGCAATAGCAAATGTTTTATCTTTACCCTCGCTATCGCCAAAATTCATTTCATTATAATTGTTATTAAAAACTGCTGTTCTTATTTTTTCTTTATTATTTGCAGTAACTGTAATTCTTATTTCTATTCCTGTAGGTACATCATTAAAATAATATAAGCCATTTTTAGTCTCAAAAGTTTTACTCCAGTTATTTCCAGGGTCAGTTGATTCAGCTCTGATAAAGGCATTTTCTACTATTTTTCCGTTTCCATCATAAATATAACCTCTTACTTTTGTAATTCCGAGCGCAAACTGAGCATCAGTTCCAGCTAATGTTCCACCAAAGTTATAGGTATTAGCCGCGGGATCGCCGGTTAAATTTGATTTTAGAACAACAGTGCGTGATTTAGTTGATTTTCCATCATCTGCTGTAAGTTCTATTCTTGTCCCTACTGGCACATTTTGAAAGACATAACTGCCATTTACTACGTGTTGTTCCTGCGACCAGGTTACACCTGAATCAATTGATCTTGCTGTTACTTTAACTCCATTTACTTCCATTCCGATGCCATCATACACAGTACCGTTTATAGTAGCTCTTTCTTTAACATCTGATGTTGTTCCAGTCTGAGAACTTGGGGCAGTACTTCCTGTAGCAGAAGGTGCTGCAGATGGGTAATATTCACCAGATGTTGCGGAAGGAGCAACACTCGATGCCGGGTAAGCAGGTGTATATCCAGTGGACGCCGAGTCATTATCAAATATACTAATATTTTTGCCTGCTGGCCTGTTATATGGTTTTACACCATCAGAAATATTTCCGGTAAATTTTTGCATTGTTGTAGGGCCAAAGTTTGTACAATTTACCAATGCCGCAGAGCTTAAAATTGAAAGCAAAGCAAGGCCTTTTAAAGGGATCTTCATAGGTTTCTCCTGGTTTTTATTAAATTTATTGTTTTATTGTTTTTATCTTATTAAAAAAACAAATTTAAAATAATAACCCAGGCAACACTTTTTATTAAGATATATTAAATGTAGAAACATGCCATTGCATGTTTCTACATTTAATTTTGTTATAAGTTATTTTTTTACAAGCCTAAACTTTCTCCAGAATCACAGTAAGACCCATACCACCGCCAATACAGATTGTAGCAAGTCCAAACCGGATATTTGCCCTTTTCATTTCATGAGCAAGCATGGTGGTAACTCTTACACCTGACATTCCCAGTGGGTGACCCATAGCAATAGCTCCCCCATTAACATTAACTATTTCAGGGTTCCATTCCAGGCCTTTGCCAACAGCTAAAACCTGAGAAGCAAAAGCTTCATTTATTTCGATCAGGCCGATATCATCCATACTCATCCCTGCTTTATTAAGAGCTTTTTTAGTGGATAAAACAGGCGCATAGCCCATAAGGTGATGATCCATTCCAGCCCCGGCATAAGCAACTATTTTGGCAATAGGGTTTAAATTTAACTTATTGACCTTTTCAGCCGTGGCAATCATTACAGCAGAAGCTCCATCATTAATACCGCTTGAGTTACCTGCCGTAACAGTCCCATCTTTTTTAAAAGCAGTTTTTAGCTTTGCCAGTTCTTCAAGACTGGAAAGTCTTGGATGCTCATCTTTGGAAAAAACACCAATTTTACCACCCACTTCAACCGAAACAAGCTGGGAAGCAAAACGCTCATTTTTATCTGCATTAAAATATTTAGTCTGGCTTTCAAAAGCAAATTTATCCTGTTCTTCTCTGGAAATATTATATTTCTCGGCTAAGTTCTCGCCTAAAATTCCAGCAGAATATTTATCAACAGGATCACTTAAAATCTCCAGAACACCATCGGTAACATTCATAGGGCCCATCTTTACACCCCATCTTCCCTGAGTCATAAGATAAGGAATCCGGCTCATATTTTCATAACCAGCAGCGATACTAAGGTCAGAATTATTGGTTTCAATCTCCATTACTGCCGATATTATTGCCTGCATCCCAGAACCACATAACCTGTTTACAGTATGTGCACCGCAATCGTCCTTCATACCTGTATAAGTAACAATATGCCTTGCTCCATTATGAACATCCCCGGCAGCAGAAACATTTCCCAAAACTACACTGTCAATAAGTCCTGATTCTACACCTGTTCTTTTTAATAATTCTCTGGTAACAATTACACCAAGCTCTGAACCGGGTATATCTTTAAGACTTCCCCCAAATTTCCCAATTGGAGTTCTTACCGCATCAACAAGATAAATTTCTTTAAGCATTTTATTTTCCGCCAAAATTTAAATAATATTTTTTAAAACTATATTAAGTGAATAGTACAAAAAGAATACTTTATTACGTTTACTGCTCACTTTTTATCAATTTTTTCAGTTTTACTTAAGTTAATTATAACCTGATAAAATTACAAAAATTAATAGTTCAAATATTGATTATAATTACTTATTATATAAATAATTGTTGCAATTTTAGCGTACTAAAAATAAACCTATTTTATATATGTTAAAGAAATATTAAGATGAATTGACCCATGAAAATTAATAGGATATCTTGAGGGAGGTAAAGTAAGTTGGGCGATTGCATATTATTTTTAGTAATAAAAAATTCGGACTTTTTATAAGCCCGATAATGCAAATAAGTACTAATATAATTAGTAAAGTAACATTAGTTAAATGCTCATTATATAGAATAACACAATACCAGATAAATGGCTTAAGATGACCTACATTGGTTGTATTTACATAACATAGATGAAGTTTTTATATAGCAGAAAGATGCCAGAAATATACCACACACTTAATATTTATTACTCTCAGTAAATGTTATATTTGTAGCAAAGCTCATAACAGTTTCACATCAAATAACACGCACATTTTATCTGGCTTATAGACATTTGAATTTGTTATTACAATAGTATGAGGAAAGTCCGAGCTCCATAGGGCAAGGTGCTGGTTAACTGCCAGTGGGAGTGATCCTGAGGAAAGTGCCACAGAAACAAACCGCTTAGATTGAAATAATATAAGTAGCAAAAACGTAGCAGATATATTTTTTTTATGTTCCAGATACTTGCAGTATATATTGTTTATATTTTTAGTTGATATTCAAAAATATAAAATATAGGTAGCTTATTTACATCAGAAATAAATCACAGTAGTTTTTATACAGGGATGTTGCAAATTTTATAGCTTTTACATAAAAACAGATAATAAATAGTTTAGGCAATTTTTTTAGAAGGTAATTTACAGTCTTAACTAAGTAAGGGTGCAAAGGTAGTGTAAGAGACTACCAGCAGTTAGGTGACTAACTGGCTAGGCAAACCCCATCTGGAGCAAGACAA
Organism: uncultured Candidatus Sericytochromatia bacterium; assembly: GCA_964422885.1. Taxonomy (GTDB): domain Bacteria; phylum Cyanobacteriota; class Sericytochromatia; order UBA7694; family JACMQJ01; genus CAYRDV01. Next base: position 772 of record CAYRDV010000213.1, on the reverse strand, counting down.
ATAAGGGAAGATGAAGCTGTCCGCTGATTCCCTTGGTATGGTCGCTAGAGGTATTTGGTAACAAATATCCGAGATAGATAATCGCCACACACGCAGGTGTGTACAGAACTCGGCTTATAGATTTACTTTACTGGAAAGAGCTACCCGCCAGATGGGTAGCTCTTTTGTTTTTTTTAGATAAATTTTTTATTATAATTGTAGGTTTAACAAATATTATTTGGATAATGGTTTATTATCCATATTGAAGTTTTAAAGATTGGAGCTTTATTTTAAATGAAAGTTGAAGAACAAAAAGTAGTGGGTATAGAATACACTCTTTTTTTGGATGATGGAACAGTTGGAGACGAGACTGATGGTGAACCGTTGTATTTTATATATGGGGAAGGAAATATCCTGCCTGGTCTGGAAGACGCCTTAAAAGGGCTTAAAGTAGGAGATAAAAAAACAGTTAGCATCAAAGCAGAAGATGGATATGGTGAATATGATGAAGAAGCTTTTGAAGAATTACCACTAGATTTTTTCCCTAAAGACGTTGAAGTTGAACAAGGAATGTTTTTTGCGCTGACTGATGAGGAGGGAAATCATGTTCCGGCAATAGTTCATGAAGTTACTAAAAAAGCGATTGTAATGAATATGAATCATCCTCTTGCTGGTGAAAATTTAAAATTTGAAGTGAAAGTTGTAGATGTCCGGGAAGCCACTCCTGAAGAAATTGAGCATGGACATGTTCATGGTCCAGAAGGTCATCATCATTAATTTATAGCGTTTTTCA
>CAYRDV010000212.1:0-10446 GCA_964422885.1 uncultured Candidatus Sericytochromatia bacterium | reverse complement strand
TATCCTGGTGCGCTGCTCGAATTTCAAAAAAGCCTTGATTATACTAATATTGATGAGACTATTATGATTAATAACATAACTTATATAGTCAAAGTATATGCAACTCTTGGTAAATGGGAACAATTTGCTACTTTAACAGCTAAATATTTAGATATTTGTCTTCTAAACCCTGATTTTTGTATTACCTATGGTATTTTTTTAAATGAAATTAAAAAAAACTATCCTGAAGCGGAAAAATTTTATAAAATGGCTTTAAATTTTAATCCCGACAAGTATCCCTTTGTAATATATGAATTAGCATCAATTACCTGGAAACCACTTTTGTTTTTAGGAATAATGAATTTTAATCAAAAAAATTGGGGACAAGCCAAAAGTTACCTGGAAAAGGCCTTAACATTTACTAATAATGTATGGCAGATTCAATATTATTTAATAATTACCCTTGCCAGGCTTAATAATAAATTAGAAGCAAGAAATTTATTTAAAAAGAGTATTGCTTTATTTCCAGAAATGGAAAAAAAAATATTAATAGACCATTTAAATTAAAAATATGGAAAATATTATAGATATTAAACAATTTCTTGAATATAAAACAAAATATCCAATTATTGATGTTCGTAGTCAGTCTGAATACTTAAAAGGACATATTCCCGGAGCAGTAAATATTCCGGTATTAACTGATGAGGAAAGGCACAAAATTGGCTTTATTTATAAAAAAAATGGAAGAGATTATGCAATATTAAAAGGTCTTGAGCTGGTCGGACCAAATTTAAGAAGTATTGTTTCAAGAATTCAAAAAATCTCCCCTGAAAAAAATATTATGCTCCATTGCTGGCGTGGAGGAATGAGAAGTAGTAGTGTTTCTTGGTTATTAAATTTTTGCGGTTTTAATTCTTTTGTTCTGAATGGTGGCTATAAATCCTTTAGAAATTACGCCTTACAATTATTTGAAAAACCAAGAAAAATTTTAATTCTTGGAGGAAAAACAGGATCGGGTAAAACACATTTAATAAATATGCTATGCCAATTTGAAGAACAAATTATAGATCTGGAAAAACTGGCTTTTCATAAAGGTTCTGCTTTTGGTGGATATGAACAACCAAAAAGTCTGACTCAGGAACAGTTTGAAAATGAATTAGCTTTTAAATTAATGGAAACAAATGAAAATAAATACTTATGGCTGGAAGATGAATCAAGAACAATAGGTAGTTTATCTATTCCAAATCCCTTGTGGGAAAATATGAGAAAAGCAAAAGTTATTTTTATTGAAGTACCGATTAATATCCGGGTAGAAAATATAGTTTCAGAATACGGACTCTATGAAAAGGAAAAATTGCAAACTTCTCTTCAGGAAATAAGTAAAAGACTTGGTGGTTTAAATACCAAAATAGCCGATGAATATATATCTAATAATCAGTTGGATAAAGCATGTGAAATAATTCTTCAATATTATGATAAGGCATACTTATGCGGACTTTCAAGAAGGGAAAACAGTGAAAATATTTATTATCTGAGTATAAATAATAATCATTATTATGACACTGCTGGAAAAATAATAGAAATTGCTTCAACTGTTAAGGATAAAAATTAACTTTTTAGCTTTACTAAAAAGCAAAAAGGTTTATTATTACATGAGAGATTAAATTAAAAGTATTTTTAAAGTGAACCAAGAAAATAATTTAGAAAAAACTGAAGAAAGTATAGTTATTGGTGAGCAAAATAGTAGCCAATCTGAAAGTACTAACAAAATAAACCCAGAGCTGAAAGAAATGTCCCTAACTGCTCATCTGGAGGAGTTAAGGCAGGCAATTATTATTTCCATCTTTTCTTTGGTAATTACATCAGGTTTATGTTTTTACTTTAACAGGCAATTATTTGACCTGCTTACTGCGCCATTAACTCAAAATGTAAAAAATGTCGAATTAATATTTGTTAGTCCGGGAGAGGCCTTTTCTGCAACCTTAAGAAGTTCGCTGATAACGGGGCTAATTCTTGCAATGCCAGTCATTTTAAATAGAATTTTCTGGTTTATTTCTCCTGGCCTTACTAAAAGTGAAAAAGCGATGTCTTTACCAATCGTGATTGTTGCTTACTTATTATTTTTAGCAGGTGCATTTTTCTCATATTTTGCCTTATTGCCTTTTGGGGTAAAATTTCTTGTAGAATTTGCTCCTCAAAACATTCATCCGATGATTTCAATCGGAAGTTATATTTCTTTTTCTTCAACATTAATACTTGGCACCGGATTAATTTTTGAACTTCCCTTAATCCTATTATTCCTGGGATTTTTGGGGATAATTAATTCTACAAAACTAATAAAATTCAGAAAGTATGCCGTTTTAACCAGCTTCATTATTGGAGCGATTGTTACACCTTCAGTCGATATGGTTACTCAGTCATTACTTGCCGGTGCTTTATATTTATTATACGAAATGAGTATTATTTTGGTACGTGCTCTGGATTTCAGACGGGCTAAAAAAAGTATTTAAATAAATTGCTATATTTTTAATTATCATTTGGTTAAGCAACAAATAATTTTTATATAAACAACTTTATTTTTATTAATGCCTATGTATTAGTGATTTTAAAGCTTACACCTGTTAATTAAAGTAAAGTTTTGATTATAATAAGTTTATTTCACGAAAGAATTTTTACTTTTCTACCTATATAGATAGAGTACCGCAGGCTTGAAAATTAGTTGTAAAGTGTTTTAGGCTTAGCGGCCAGGAAATGGAATTTTAACCTACCAGAGGTAACAAAATGGCTGATGATGTAAGAGTATCTAATCCAACCGGAACCCATCTCTTTGATGCACTTTCCTTTAAAACAACAAAGCCTGCTGTGGCTGAAGAAGAACAGTTAGAAACAGAATTACCTGCTCAAGATGTCTCAAACAGGGAAAAGCAAAATACCGGAAGAGTGCCAGCCAATAAAGTAAGCTTTGTTGATGAAAGTGAAGCACAGGATGAACTCCCACCATTAGCTGAGTTCGAAAATGGTAAACAGGTTAATCAGGATCCAAATGATTTACCTGAATTAGCTGCCGAAAATGATCAACAAAATAATCCTATCGAAGATGAAGCAGCTATTGAAGCGCCAAAAAGCCACTCAATAGGAAAAGCAGTTGCTCATCTGGAAGCTGGTATGCTCAAAAAAGGAATTTCAAGACTGGCTGAAGGATATATTAAACGTGCTACTGCCAAAGCTGTAGCCAAAGAACTTACAGAGATTACGGCAAAAGTTGCTACCAAAACTGTAGGAAAAACAACAACTACAGTTGGGGCAAAATTAGCTGAAGGAGCTCTAAAAGGAACAGAAAAAGCAATTGCTGAATTGGTTGGAAAAGGTGTGGCAACTGTAGGTGTAAAAGAAGGAGCAAAAGCAGCTGGAGGCTTAATTAAAGGCTTAGAAGTAAGTGTCAAGGGAGCTGGTGAAATACTACTTAAAGATGGAGCAATGAAAATAGTTCCAAATCTTGGAAAAGGATTGGTAAGAACATCTGTTGGGGCAGGAGAAAAGGTTTTAGCAAAAGGAATTGAGGCTGGTGCAGAAGCTGCTGTTAAGACAGTGCTGAAAAAAGCTGGTGCCGAAACTATTGGTAAGGCGGCAACCAAAACACTTGAAAAAACAACAGAAAAAGCTGTAATAAAAGCGACCACCGAAGTTGCTGGTAAAACCAGTGTAAAAGGTGCAAGTAAACTAGGGGCTGCTGTTCCATGGATTGGTGCTGCTGTTGGTGTTGCAATTACAGCATGGGATACAAAAGATGCAATTGAAAAACAGAAGGATGCAACTGCCAGTAAAGCAAGTAAAGCTCTTGCCTGGACAACTGTTGGCCTTGATGTTGTCTCAACTGCTACTACCGCAACCGGAGTTGGTGCGCCAATTGGTTGGGTAGCAACAGGATTAAGTATTGGAACCAGCATTTTATCAGATTATTTAAGATAAATTTCTTTTGAATATGCTCTTGGTTTAGATTATAATGATTTGGGTATATACAAATTAGGTATTTCCTGGCACTTTGATTAGGATATAATTTTTGAGGTTTTAAAATGTGTGTTAAGGCAGCAGGTTCAGGCTCAGTTCTCCAGGATTTTTCTATTACAAAGAAAGCACCTGAGCAGAAAATTGATAATAGTGTAAATAATCAAAATCCGACAAGTACTGATACAAGCGCCACTGAAAAAAGAACAACAGGACGGGTTCCCGCTTCAAATATAAATCTTCAGGATAGTGCACCTCAACCGCAAATAAGAGTTCTTCCTGCTATTGATAATAAAACCCAGGAACCGATAAAAACTGAAGATGGAAAAGAACTTTTCGTAAAAGTTGATGAAAATGATAACCCCATTGATGCTGATAATAAGCCTGTGACTGGTGATAACCCTGCCTATGTTTTTTTTGTAAAAGATAATGATGGGAATTTTGTATCGCCAAATGCTGGAAAACAGGAAGCTCCATCACTAAATGTAATCCCTGAACTTGATGAAAAAGGTAAACCTGTAATGGGTAAAGATGGTAAGCCCTCTACAATAAAGGTTTTACCTGTTATAGATGAGCAGGGTCAACCTGTAAATGGAAAAGATGGAAAACAATTACTGGTCAAAGTTGATGATGAAGGTAAACCTATTCCTAACAAATTAGGGCAGCCAATAGTTCTTGATAGTACCGGTAAACCACTGCCAGGTCCTGAACAACCACATATCATGAATAGAATTAACTGGCTTTCAAACAAAATGTTTGCCAGACAAATTCTTGAAGGTGTTCCCAAATTCATCGTAAAGAAAGTAGCTGAAAAACAGGTTTCAATCGCTCTTGAAGCAGTAAAGAGTGGTGCTAAGGTAACTTTGGCAAAAGGTTTTAAAGATACAGGAAAAGTTGGTGCCGAACTTTTAATCAAAGAAGCTGCAAAGAAAACTATAACATCAGCATCAGGAAAAGCAATTGAAAAAGCGATCTTAACAGTTGGAGCAGATGGTGCTTCCCAGGGTGTAAAAGTGACTGTTAAGGCTTTGACCAAATCAGGAAGGATTGGCCAGGGAACTCAGGCTCTGTTAATGAAAGAATCAAGAGCTGTTTATGGAAAAATATGGAACCCTGTCGCCTACGGGAAAGCTATAGGTGAAAGTGGTGGAAAAGTTCAGGCCCTGATTGCTACCGAAATAGGTGAAAAAGGGCTGGTTAAAGGGACATACTCAATAGGTAAAAAGACTGTAATCGGAGCAACTGAAAAAACTCTGGAAAAAGGTCTTACTGAAGGTGCTGAAGCAGCTGTAAAATCAGCAATGAAATCTATAATAAAGGAATCAGCACCTACACTTTCAGCAGTTGCTATAGATAAAATTGTTAAAGAAGCTGCATCAATATCGATTAAAGATGGTAGCAAGGCTGCTCAGAAGTTTATTGCCCAAAAAGTTGGTACTGAAGCTGCCGAAAGAATCGCTTCTACTGCCTTTCAAAAAGGAATAGCAAAAGCGGCTCAAACAGGAACAGCTGTAGCTGCCGAAAAAACCAGTGTAAAAATTGCTCAGAAATTCTCCGCAGCTGCTCCATTTATCGGAGCTGGTATCGGTATAGCAATTACAGCTTGGGATGCTCATCATGCTATGAAGCTTCAGAAAGATCCAAATGTTACCGGATTAAGTAAAGGATTTGCCTGGGCAACAGTTGGCCTTGATGCTGTTGGGGTTGTTGCTGATGCAACCGGTGTTGGTAAACCTATATCATGGGCAGCATTAGGTCTAAGCATAGGTACCAGTATTGCTTCAGACGTTTTCAAAAATAAGAAACCAGCTGAGTAGAAACACTTTTGGAATAATGTATTGTCTATCAATATATTACCTTCTTTTAGTAAGATATAATGAATGAATTTAAAAAACAATTTGATGGATTTGATAAAGAATCATCAGTTGTTTTAATTTTATCTACTCTATTAATGGTTCTTTTTGCTTACCAGGGAAATCCTGACTTTTTTTATAAAAATTTTTCCTTTTTAATTAAAGGGGATAAAGATTTTTATGGTCAGCTTTACCGATTTTTATTTTCATTTGTGTTTTTTTTCACCATTCCTGTTTTAACAATAAAACTCATTTTAAAAAAAAATCTGAAAGATTATGGACTTAGATTGGGAGATAAAAAGTTTGGCCTTTATTTTGTCCTAATTTCATTTTTGGTTTTACCTTTACCATTATATTTAAATTCTTTTGACAGTTCCTTTTTAAAAGAATACCCCTTGTGGAAAAACTCAGGCAGCAGTATAAATAATTTTTTACTTTGGTTATTTTTATATTTGTTTTATTATATTGGCTGGGAATTCTTTTTCAGAGGGTTCATACAATTCTCACTCATAGGTAAAATTCCTCCTTTTTTCATTATTATGCTCCAGACAATACCTTCAACAATAATACATATAGGTAAGCCTGAAGGAGAGACATTATCAGCTATTGTTGCAGGGATTATTTTTGGTGCGATTGCTCTACGGACAAACTCTATATTTTATCCTTTTTTGGTACATTGGTATCTGGGTTCTTTAAATGAACTATTTTGTTTTTTTCACAGGCTTCAGTAATGTCAGTAGCATTGGTAACAGGTGCAAATGGCTTTATTGGCAGTAACTTAACAAAGAAATTACTCGAAAATGGCTGGATTGTAAAAGGTATGGTTTTACCGGGGACATCTATCACATTTATTGATAATTTAGACATAGAAATTGTCAGTGGAAACATTACAGAACCAGATTCATTAATTAAAGCCTCAAAGAATACTGATGTAATTTTCCATCTTGCTGCTTTGGCAAAAGATTGGGGTAATCCTGAATTATTTTTTAAAATAAATGCTGAAGGAACAAAAAATCTCCTGGAAGCTGCTGTAAGAAATAATATTTCACGTTTTGTTTTAATGAGTTCAGTAGCAGTACATAATTATTCAGGCCATTACAGATCTACTGAGGATACACCCAGAGATTGCAGATTAGATTTTCCTTATGGTTTATCAAAAATTAAAGCTGAGGATTATGTAACGGACTTTTATGAAAAAAAACTTATAGAAAGTGTAATAATTCGCCCTGGGTTATTTCCATTTGGCCCCAATGATATAACAAGTTTTTGTAAACTGGCTAATGCATTAAAACATGGGCTATTTTCATATATAAATGGAGGAAATACAGTTATTTCTACAGCATATGTAGAAAATTTATGTTATGGAATAGAGCTGGCAGGTACTAAAAAACAAGCATCTGGAAAAACATATCTGATTACAGATAATATAGAAATCTCCTGGAAAAATCTGATAGAAAAATTTTGTAAAGAACTTGAAATCAAACCGCCTTTTCTATCAATTCCTTATTTTTCGGGAACTGCTATAGCCCTAATTTTAGAGAAATTCTGGAGCATTCTCAAAATTAGCGGAGAACCACCTATAACAAAATACAGAGTAAGCCTGATGTATAAAGATTTATTTTTCGCATCAGAAAAAGTAACAGACGAATTGGGTTACAAGCCTGTAATTTCTTTGGATGAAGGTATTAAAAGAACTGTAGAATGGTATAAAAGTGTAAAAACTTGATATCCTTTTGTATCAATTTCTTTCTCCATATTTCTATTGATGTTATTTTTGTTACCACATTAGCCCAGTGCCAACGAAGTGGCCTCACTTCTTTCCTATTAAAAATAGCTGAGTGGCGTTTTCAAAACCAAAACTGTTGAACCTATTTGTTATTTCGGTAAATTTTTTTTCAAAAAATATATAATCGGGAGATTTATTTATTTTTGCTAAAATTTTTTCTTTCATATTTTCTAGATCAATAATTGTCATTTCTTCAGTTTGTGGATAATGATATTCAAAATACCGAAGATGATTTAAATTTAAATTTTTACTAATATCAATTATTTCCTGCTTTTTATAGGTTTTATTATGAAATGCGCCTAAAGTACGATCAATATCTCCTGACAAATGATGTAAATATACATGGGTAAGTTGTTTCTCGCTTTGATTATCAGAAAACATTTCATTTATAATAAAAGTACCATTAGGTTTTAAAGCTCTGAGCATTTCTGCTAATACATTATTAGGATCCGGTAAATGGTGAAGGGAATTAGAGATACAGACTGTATCAAAGGTTTCATTGGCAAATGCTAATTTATTGGCATCCATTTTTATAAAGAGTAGGTTCTTTTTATTTGGAAAACCACTATCAATATTATCTATACCAATTATTTCAGAAAAGTCTTTTAACAGAATCATTAAAAGGTTTATAAAACTTCCATTACCTGTACATACATCAAGAACTTTTCCACCTGAAATATTTACCAATTCGCCTTTTAATTTCTGCATAATTTAATTTTTTATTCTTCAACAACTAAAGAATCTACTAAAAGATTAAATTTCCTTTGAAATTGTAAGGCATTTTGCAACTGTTCCTCTTTTATCAGTCCAAGTTTAATAAGAAGCTCTCCACTCATGGAAACCTGCTCTGAATTGACACTATTTAACTCATTTAATTTTTTTTCAAGTTCTTTTGGCTCAAAATAGTTAAGATAAACCATTATTTGAATTATTTTTCCTTTTAAATCTTTTTCGGCAGGTGTATCAAATTTTTTACCATATTGGACATAATTTCTTAAACTATCTAGTTTGGAAAAAAAATCAAGAACAGATATATGATAATAATAATTCCTATAAAGTAATTCTAATGTATTTCTTCCATCAAATTTTTTAAGTAATTGATATGTTGCAATGGGAATTTGGGGATCTCTTAAAGCATTTTCTCCTGACCTTGTTAGAAATGGAGCAATATATTTCATTCCATCGAAAGGGATCAGAAAGTCATGATCTAAGGAAGTTTTTGGTTTTGAAGTCGTACTAAATGCAGGGGCAGGAGGTTTAAAGCTACTCTGTAATTTAAAAATTGGTGTAAGCTTTAAAGGTGGTGGCGGAGGAGGAGCCGATTTTCGTGCTTCCTCTTCCAGGTCAGGCTTTTTAAAACTACCAGTAGTTGTAAAAATTGATCTGTTATTTAGATCTGCATTATTTATCTTATTTTCAATTAATTTAATCAGGGTTTCATCAATTTTTATTTCATCAATTTTCATTTGTTCCTGATCCATGTATTGGGCTGCTTTGAAAAGCAGAGAACCGGAAGGGCCCTGCAGCGATAATTCTAAAGGTTCTTTCCAGGGTAACTCAGAAATAATGCCTCCCATAATAGCAACTATTTTGAAAAAAGCTTCTTTACCTTTTATGTCACCAAGCTCTGCGTGGATTATATTACCATTTTTAAAATATATTTGACCTTCAGATGAGATTAAAGGAGAACGAACTATAATTAGTTTATTTTTTCTGGAAAGCATTATCATTTGTACATAGTCAAATATACTGACACGTGAAACTGTACCTGTAAAACCAATGATATTATCCTCTTTAATAAACTCATATAAATCCTGCATAGTCGAACCCTTATGAAAGAATTTTATGGCACCACTTTCAAGAGCAAAACTTTTGACTTCTTTAGAGTCCTCACCAGACATCATTATTGCTTTTACATCAATATTATTTTTTTTCATCCAGAGTAATAATTCAAAGCCATTTACTTCAGGCATATTAATATCGATTATTATCAGGTTAAAAGGAATTTCCTGTAATAATTTTGCAGCATGCATTGCTGAACCCGAAAGCTCAACATGAATTCCTGGCTGTTGTAGAAGAAATTTTTTCATGAAAATTCTGATATTTTCATCATCATCTACAATCAAAACTTTATAAAGATCGCCACTTTTATTTAATTTTTGGAGTTCTGGAGATAGATTGGCATTTTTTTTCATATTTTCTTCGTCAATCACTTCTCCAGCTCTAAAAATCAAAGATGCGGCCGGGAGTTTTATCGTTACTTCAGGAGGTTCCTGAAAAACTGACTCAACAAAACTCCCACCTTTTATCTGCATAATTTTGAAAAAAGCCTCTTCTCCTTTGATATTTTCATGAAAAGCATGGATTATCTCACCTTCTTTTACATAAATCATTGAAGATTCTTTACCATTACCAGAGCTAACAGTAACTGTTTTATCCTTTTTAGCCATATTAATCATTTGCAGATAATCGAAAAGACTAATCTCACTTACTCTACTTACAAATCCCTCATTTCGAATGACATTGATTGTCCATAATAGGTTTTCCAGGTTTATAGGCTTTGGCATATATTTTAGTACACCATACTGGCTGTACGATTTCTGAGCATTTTCAGAATAAGTAGAGGTAATAACAATAATATTCGTTTGAATTTTATTGTTTTTCATCCAGAGAATAAATTCAAACCCATTGACTTCAGGCATATCGATATCTGTTATTACTACATCAAAGTTTTGGATTTTCAGGAGCTTTATCGCTTCTATCGGTGAAGAAATAGCAAAAACAGCCAGACCTTTTGACTGAAAAAATTTTTCCAGTAAAGCT